>CAISYZ010000087.1 GCA_903889895.1 uncultured Verrucomicrobia subdivision 3 bacterium
AATACCGCAGGAATGCGGGGAACCACCCTCAAGGAAGCGTCGCAGAATTGAAATCGAAAAATGACCGGACAGCGAGAATAGCCAGATTTTACCGAAATGAAATCGTTGTCAGCAAAACCTTAACCGGACAGTAGTGATGCCCAATATACTAAATACAGACAACATTCAGTCATGTCGTCAAAATTACTTATCTTGAAATATGGCGGTTTTGGCGGGCGTTTCGAGGTAGATTTTTGATTTTACAATATTTTCCCGATATAATCTTTCCTTACTATCTGTTTGCCTTAATGATTGCCCGCTGTTCATATTCTTCCAGCGACGGAACTTTCATCAGCGCCCGCTTCGCATAAGCCCGATGCACCGCCTTGCTGTTGTGCCCCAGCGCCTCCTGCGCAAACCGCTCCGGCATCCCCACCGTCTTCGCACGCTCCGCCCACGCATATCTATAGCTGTGCAGCGTCACACCCTGAATTCCCAGCTGCCGGCAACGCTGCCCAAATTCTGTCGCCCGATCCCCTGCCCGCACCGATGCAAGATAAGGAAACAATAAGCCTTCGGCCGGCAAATCTTTCAACAGGTTCATCGCTTCCGGCCCCAGATGCACCAGCACCGGCACCCCAGTTTTCCGGCGCACGAAACTAACCGTGCCATTTTGCCAGTCCACTGCTTCGCCTTTCAAATTGGCCAAATCACCCTGACTCGCACCCAAGTGCCAGCACAGTTGGTAAAACACCTTCCGTTCCGGATTCGTCTCGGCAGCGATGATTCTTTGATGTTCTTCCAAGGTGATGGCGCGCTTGTCTTTGAATTTCACTGCCGGCCATTGCCGTTTGGGCAGGATGGAGGCCGGCAGCCAGTTCATGTCGATGGCGAAGTTATGCATCCGCCGCAAATACACGTTGATGGCAACTTTGCCGCATTGGAGGACATGCAGGAAATGCTCAGCCTGGGTCTCGATGAGCAGTCGGCTGCGGATGGAGTCTAGCCACTTGGATCGCGCCATCACCTGCCAGCGGGTCTGATTCTCGCCGGTTTTGGTGCGAATAATTTCGTCCAGAACGGTCTGCCAAGTCCGGCTGGCCACCTGTGGGTCACTGTGCCGCAGATAAACCTTGGCCAGACTTAAATTCATCGCTGCTTGCTGGCTCGCTTCGTTCATGGCCACAACCAGATGATTGGCTTGGGCCTTGTCTTTGGTTTTAAGGCTGACCGAATTGCCCGTGGCTGTGTCGAAGGCATAATACATGCCCCAGGCTCGTTTGAATTTCCGATACCGTTGCGTCATATCCTGTGCTTTCATTTTGTAAGGATATGAGGACTGATCTGCTCCCGCATCCGTGCAGTGGGCGTGTCCGTGACGGGCACGCGCCGGATAGTGAACGGGAGCTGAAATCGTTCAAGAATTCGTTGAAACTTTACCCCATGACTCCATTAAACCCTTGTGAAAACAAGCGATTTAACTGGAGGCGAGGGTCGGAATCGGACAGGATTAGCGATTTTCACTACTCCCGAACTACCCGTCCGCCACCAGAGGCGCGCTACGCATAACTATCGAACATCAATAGAATCAGGCATTTTAGCGTGTTTGTCAAGCATTCAGCCTAACTCGAAAAAAACCGGCAACTACCCACCAACAATCCGCTAGAACTCTTTTCACTGGCACTTTCACTGGCACTAAAATGTCGGAGTGAAGAATGGCATAAAGACTTTTCCAGACTCAATCTTGCGAGTGAAAAGCAGATGGCAAAACCACAGTGGTCTCATCGTGGTTTTATTTCTTTCCAGCAAATCTAAGGTGAAGTTCTCCAGCTTGCTGCGCGAATTTTTTCGGGTTCGATTTTTTCAGACGGGCGAGATTTTGCAGTTTCCACTGGATCGCCGACATGTGTTGAAGATGCTGGCAGCGCATCAGTTTCCAGTCGGGTTCGCCAGACACCAGGCTGATTAAAAACTGCCGGTGTGCAGCGGTCAATTTAGTCGGCAGTTCACTTTTAAGTTTTGCACGCACCTTTTGCAATTCATGCAACGAAACCGGATTTTGCGCCATGCCAGCGAACTCATTTTCAAAAGCAGGCGACAAATTGATGTCGTTGGAAAACAGGACTTCATGCACCGGACGATTGTGTCCGGCGAGATAACAGACAAAGCATTCAATGATTTCAGGCGTCAACCCGCCTTGTTCAAACAGTCCATGGACATCAAAGATGTCGCGAGGATGTTGCCGGTCCATTGCGGCGACCAGTTTACTGCCATATAGTTCGGCGGGGGCGAGAATCGGGGCTGACAAATCCGTGGTGAAAATGCGCCGAGCATCGATGTTCAAAGCGCGTGTCTCAACCGGCAAAACCGTGCCCCGGAAGACATGATTGACTTCCACCTTCACCTGAATTTTCCCGCGCTGGATGAACAGTTTTATTTCATCCCCTTTGTTCGTGGCTGCCACTTGGGCTTCCAAACCAGATTTGACGAGTTTGGAACGAGCTTGATTAAGCCCGTCGGAAATGGCCAGCAACGCTGCCGGGCGCGGTGTGCTGTGATCGGTGTAAACCACGTCAATGTCCACCGACAGGCGCGGCATATTTCGGACAAACAGATTAATTGCCGTGCCGCCCTTCATGGCGAAATGCGGCGTTTGAAAAATTACCGGCACGCTTTCCAGCAACAGCCGGACGGTATCAACGTAGGTTTTGTCCATCATGGTTTGATGTTCAGGACGGTTCCATCTTTCAGCCGCGCGGTCCACCGGCTTTGATCCCGTGAGCGGCCGGCGGCTTTTCGCGCCGCGATGGCCCACGGCAAGTTTAATTCCTCGGCCCAACTGACGCATAGCAGCCGCACTTTTACCCGCAGGCAATGTTTCAGCAAGACTGCCAGTGTGTCGGTTCGCAATGACCTAACCCCCTCCATGATGTTGCGCGCCTCCTCGATGCTCTGATAAACCCCGACCTCGCTCAACATTTCCAGCAAAGCTCTTTCAGGTTCGGAAACCAGCACGCCGTCCGGCGTTTCCGGCAGAGGTTGCAAACCGAACCCCTTGGGCAATTCGGGTGAAAACAAATTTCGCTTTGAGTAGCGTGCTGGAAACCGGTCAGTGAACCACGGCGGCAGGAGGATCCTGCCTTCCCCCCAAAGCGAGAGCGGTTCGCGGGCGGGAAGATTATGGCGGACGCCACGCCACGCCAGCGCGGTTTTGCTCCCGACATGAAAGCCCTCAACGGACCCGGACAGAAATTTCAACGAGTCTTCCCGGTGCAACGTGTCCTTGGGAAACATAAAGGCACCGCGTCCCAAGCGCTCCAACCAGCCGGATTTAAGATAATGATGCGCTAAAGCCGAAGAAACTCCCAATTCTTGGAGTTGTCGGCTGTCGAAAGGAGTTCCCCGCGGAATAGCTCCCTGAAGCGTTTTGATTGATTTGTGGCGAATAGTTAAAGCCATGCTTGAACTATTCGTCTTAAATCAATCCGATGGCAAGATTATTTTGAGCGGTATTACAGCGATTTTTTGCCCGCCGCCTTCACTTTGGCCCACCGGGCTTTGGCTGCCGCCGAAATTTTTGCCCGGCCCGCCGCACTCATCGTGGACTTCTTTTTAACCACAGACTTTGCCGCTGGCTTGGCCACTGGCGTTTTGACCTTCGCCCAACGCGCCTTTTGAGCGGCGGCGATTTTGGCCCGAGCCGCCGCACTCATCTTCGACTTCTTTTTCGGAGCCGGTGTGGGAGTTGAAGCTTTTGCGGGAGAACCCAGGGTGGAA
>CAISYZ010000088.1 GCA_903889895.1 uncultured Verrucomicrobia subdivision 3 bacterium
AGCGACCGAAAGCTGGACCGTCGCCGCGACTATTGCTGACGTCTTGCATCGGGCGAAGCCTCGCGATGCTAATGCTTTTGCCTTCGGCGATAGGCAACGCCTCGCGCCGTAATCTGCTGCTGGCCGGACGAAGTCGCGCGGCCAGTGTGTGCCACACCTGCCAATATTTTGTCGGGGCGTCTGGACTCGTTGCCTTGAATCGTCGCGCCAGCGCGATGACAAGATTCACTGACTCTCCGGCAAATCAGCGTAACGGAATGACGGCCGCTCCCGTGGCAACATGGGGGGAGACGAGACGGCAGGCCGTGAAGCGAATTGCCGGAGTGTCGGTCAAACTTCAACAGGGCGACAAGTCCGGCGGTTTTTCGTAGCGGTGAACGAAGTGGCCGCGAAGAAAAAGCCGTCGGTCTTGGAGCATAATGCTGACGCCTTGCCCGTGCGAAGCATCGCGGGCTAATTCTTTGTCCTCGGCGACAGGCAACGCCTCGCGCCGTATTGCTGGTCTTGGCCGGACGAAGTCTCGCGGCCATTTTGTTTTTTGTCGCCACGACCGAGCGCGATCAGCGAGAACCGGAAACGCAGTGACGGTTCGAGCCGCGCGAGGAGCGCAGCGACGAGTTCCGTGCCGGACTGGCATTCATCGGGACGCGGCCGGTTTTATCTGGTCTCGCCAGTTTTCGACCGTCGGAACGAAACGATAGCGTCCGCGCAGCGGTTCGCGGCAGTGAAGTGGAGCGGTCGGAAAGCTGGTGAGTCCGGCCAGGCTGCGGGCGGAAGCGTGCCGATACTTGGTGCAAGGCACGCCGCACAAGTGTCGGCTCGGTGACGCCGGGGAAATTATCGGTTGCCGATGGAATCGCCCGGTTCCTCTGCGTGATCTGGCTTCGGTGCTGGCATGGCTTCCGCCGCTTGGGCCATTTCATTGATCACGCGCTTGAAATCGTCCATGCCCGTGATGGGAATGATGACCGTGCTGCGTTTGCTGCCTGCTTCCTCCGTGATGCGCAGGAACCGGCCACGCGGGTTTTCCTTGAGCGTGACGGTGATAAATTTGCGCTCGACCTGAAACTCGGCGGTTTTGATGGTGTCCTCTTGGACAATGGGCCGAGGCGTTTGTTGGTATCCCTGACCAGGATAAGGCCGACGACCGTAGGGCGATGGACGTTCGTTTGAGATCATAAATTTATTTTTAGCAACTGGCCGCCCGCCTGACAACCCCTGTTTTAATTCCCAATCTCAAGGCGAACGCGAGTAGCAGCGAGCGTTCGCCGCCGCGAGCCGCGTAGCGGCGAGTCATCAATTCACTGACTTTCTTGCCGCACAGCGCGCTGGTGCATGGCGTGCCTGACGGGTGATTTGTAACCAGCCACATTCGCAAACCGATGGCGATCTACGCGCGCGCGCTGTGAGCGAGAGGCAGCCGGAGTGGGACACCCGTAAACCGGTGACGGCTGCCGGTGCTGGCCAGCAGGCCAGCCACGAGCGACGGCAACCGCGCGCGACCAGCATCATCCTCCAAGGGAAACCGTGTCTGGGTTGCGCGGCCGTCACTATTGAGCAACGCGAACACTATTGGCTGGAGCCTGGCCGGCGTGAGGCGGTGGGAAATTTACGATTTACGAATGACGATTTACGATTGGGTGTAGTTCAACATTATATTAGGCCAAGGTCTTTTCCGGTCAGTTGGCATTGGTATTCGTGGTGTCGCTAGATGACTCATTCATGGCTTGGATTTTCAGCCGAGTATCTTGTGCAGCGTTCTTCATCTTCTCAATAACGGCGGTTTTTTCCCATGAATTTAAGGTATGCTGCTCCTTCCATTTTTCTGCATCTTGGGCGGCTTTGGCAATTTGGCTCTGACGCATACCATAACAGATGAAGCCGACAATGGCGGCGGGCAGTAGAATGAATAAAATTAGCGGACGCTTTATTTTCGCCCACAAAGATTGTGTAGTTTGTATGCTCATAGGCTGGGGTGCGTGCACGCCCTGTGCACTGGTGATTTTTTCAGGCGGGGTGCTATCACGGGTTTATGAAAGCGAACTGGCGAATTTCTGTCAAAGGTTATCGCGAATAGCGAGCGGATTCCAAAGGGCCACGACCTTTGGCGTAGGGTTCGGGGATGCGAAATCCCCGATGAAAAAAAATCGCGGCGAGCCAGCAAGGCGAAGCCGCGAAAAATTTTTGGGCCGTGCGCCTGTCACGCGCACGGCATTGGTGGGACTGGCTAGGCTGTCCGGCTGGCCGTGCGGAAGGGCGCGGTGATTTCGTCGAACCACGGGTGGAGTTGGATAGCCTCCGCCAATTTTTTGATACGGAAATAAACGGTGCTGCGTCCAATCTGGTGACGGTCGGCGTAGGCATGAATCCGGTCTAACATGCCTGGCTCGCGGACGGCGAGCATGAGACTGTAAAGCTCGCGCTCACTGGCCGGAATCATGGCGGCGATGGCGCGGAGGGCATCACGGCGGGCGGCGACTTCATCGGGGCGGATGTGTCCGGGGTCGGCCATGTGACAAGCGCGGTGCGTGCCGCACGGGCCATTATGGAACTCATCTTCTTCGGTGTCATCGGTCACGATGGTCAAGTCGGTCATGTGGCGCTGCTGCTCTTTGCCGGCCATGAAACTCAAAACGGCGTGGGTGATTTGCTGCTGGTTGAACTGCGCCTTGCCGGTCTGGTTGAAATATCTGGCCGACTGGCCAAGCTCCTTGTTCGTGAGATAATCAAGCGCCTCGTCAACAGCGGCGGTGCTGCTGCCCAAACCAAAGCGGTCAAGGGCACGGGCAACACGGGCAATCAAGGTGTCGTTCTGGTGAATGGCTGCCTCGAAGGAAAGCCAAGCGGCTTGGTTGCGGGCGGTGATGATCTCGCCATCGTGCTTGCGGGCTGCCGGAGCGTTGGAAGAAATGTAAGTCATAAAAAGAAGTGAGATGGGGCGGAGGAGCACCTCCGCCCTACCTCGTGGTGGGTTAGTTGGTGCGGGTGTCGGCGGGGCAGTAGGTGGGATACTTCTCGTGCGGGTCGCCTGCGCTGCTCAAGCGGAACTGGCCGCACGGATGTTGCCACGCCTGCCGCGTGCGATTCCAGTGGAAGCCAAGCTGCGCCAAAGTCTGGCGGACGGTGGGCGCGGGCTGTTCACTGAACGAAACCCAAATCCACTTACCGACCACCTCGGCCAACTCCCACAAGCGGCGGTCTTGCTGCTGGAGCAAGGTCAAAACTTTTTCCGTGGGCAAGGTGCGGTTCTGCTTCCGCGCTTCCGAATCAATCGGGAGACGTTCGTCTCTCTTATCGGTGGCAGCCGTGCTAACGGCCTGCGCTGGCGGCACTACTAGCTTCGATTCTTGAGGGAGCCTGTTCGATTTTTTTTGTGATGTAGTTTTCATAGTCTTTTTTTTATGGACTGCTCGCCCCTCATCCGTCGGTCGCCTTGTTCGCGAAAA
>CAISYZ010000089.1 GCA_903889895.1 uncultured Verrucomicrobia subdivision 3 bacterium
AAAGCCGGTTTACTGGAGCATTCCCTGCCGCACCGCGCTGGCGGAAGCGGAGGTTGAATATGCCGACCACGTCAGCCAAAGCGTGTATGTGAAATTCCCCGTCATCGGTCGCGAAAAAACCTTCATCGTCATCTGGACGACCACGCCGTGGACGCTGCCGGCGAACCTCGCCGTCGCTTACAACAGGGATTTCCAATACGTCAAAGCCACCGTCGGCGATGAAAACTACATCGTCTTTCGAGGCCTGCTGCCTGCCGTCGCCGCGAAATGCGGCTGGACGAACTTTGCCGAAACGCCGTTTCCGACCGAACAGCTCGCGACGATTCAATACCAACATCCATTCTGCAATCGCACCGGCAAGGCCTTCGCCGCCGACTTTGTCACGAGCGACACCGGCACGGGCTTCGTCCACATCGCGCCCGGCCACGGGCTGGACGACTACAATCTCGGCCGTGCGAACGGGCTGCCGATTTACTCACCCGTCAACGACGACGGCGCACTGGCGCACACCAGCGATTTGCCCGTCGAGCAGCAAATGCCCGCCGAAATGGTCGGCAAATCCATCCTCGAAAAACACGGCAAGAGCGACGCCAACGAGGCCGTGCTGCACGAGCTTCGCGTCCGCCACGCGCTGCTGCATCAGGAAAATTATCATCACTGCTATCCGCATTGCTGGCGCAGCAAAACGCCGGTCATTTTCCGCGCGATGGACCAGTGGTTCATCAAGATTGATCACAATCAATTCCGCGAACAAGCCGTCGCCGAGATTGACCGCGTGAAGTGGATTCCCGACTGGGGCGTCAATCGCATCAAAGGCGCGGTGCAATCGCGGCCTGACTGGTGCATCAGTCGTCAGCGCACTTGGGGCGTGCCGATTCCCGCGTTTTACGATGCCAATGGCGAACCGATGCTCGACGCGCAAATCGTCCGCAACGCCGCCGACCTCATCGAGAAACACGGTTCAAACGTCTGGTTCGAGAAATCCGCCGCCGAACTCTGGGCGCTCGTAAAGCCGGCGAACTGGACTGGCGCAGAAGCCGTCGCCAAATCCAACGACACGCTCGACGTGTGGATTGATTCCGGCTCATCGTCGCGCGCCGTCATCGCCCGCCGGTCGGAAATTCGCGGCAAAGACAAGGCGTTTCAGGCGGATGTTTATTTGGAAGGCTCTGACCAGCATCGCGGCTGGTTTCAATCCTCGCTGCTGCTCTCGCTCGCGGGCAACGGCGCGGCGCCGTTCAAGACTGTGTTGACGCACGGCTTCATGGTGGATGCCGACCGCGAGAAGATTTCCAAGAGCAAGCAGGGCGGCTACGAGAAGCCGCAGACCGCCGAAGCTTACGTCAAAAAATACGGCGCGGACGTCGTGCGGCTGTGGGTCGCATCGCAGGATTACCGCAGCGACATCGTCGTGAGCGAGGAACGCATCAACAAGGTGGGCGAGACCTATCGCGGCATCCGCAACGCGCTGCGCTACCAGCTCTCGAACCTTTACGATTTTGATCCGGCGCAACATTCCCTGCCCGACGACAAACTGACCGGCCTCGACCGATGGATTCTCGGTGAATTCGCGAAGCTGGAGGCCGAAGTCCTCGCCGCCTACGACCAATACGAATTCCACGTCGTTTATCAAAAGCTCAGCCAGTTCATCGCCGTGGAACTCTCGTCGGTCTATCACGACGTCATCAAAGACCGGCTCTACACCGACGCCGCGAATTCGCTGCGCCGCCGCTCCACGCAGACCGCGCTGCACCGGCTGGTGAGCGGCCTGTGTCAGATGCTCGCGCCGATCCTGGCGTTCACGGCGGACGAAGCGTGGGAATTTATTCCCGGCAAACCGACCGGCTCGGTGCATGAAAGCGAATTCAAACCGGGCACATTTTCAATTTCCGAAGTTGAGCAGAAAGATTGGAAAACTCTTTTTGAAACTCGCGTCGCAGTTCTGCCTGAATTGGAAAAGGCCCGTCAAAGCAAAACGATTGGCAAATCGCTTGATGCCAAGGTTGAATTGCTTGGCTACACCGCTGATGCTCTTGATGTGCAGAAGCGCCACGCAATTGAACTCAAAGAATTGCTTAATGTTTCACAGTTGGAAGTTATTCCGATGCATCGCGCCGAAGGAACCGCAGCTTGTATTCCGGTTGTAAAAAAAGCTGACGGCCAGAAATGCGAGCGCTGCTGGCATTGGGAATCGGACATCGGCCAAAACGCCGAGCATCCTACCATTTGCGGACGTTGCGTCGAGGCGGTTACGAAATAGACGATGCTCGTTTAGGCACAAAGCTTGCAGCAAGGCGGTTCCCCTCTGCAATTTGATCGGCAGTCATTACACTGACCAGATTTTTCATCCGCCCTGCCATACATTGCATGTCAACTCGGCCGTCCTTCGGAACGCAATCCCACGAAGGCTCGAAAGACGTTTCATGCTGATCAATAGCCACCTTCAACCACCTATACGCCTGAACCAAATCTTTTTTTAAGCCTTTATTCCAGATGTCAGAGTAAGTATCAGACAATTCTACTTGGGCATCTGAATAACCTTGTTCAGCCGCTTTAAGATTCCACTCAAATACCGTTTCAGAATCCGTTGGCTTGCCTCGGAGTTCATAAACTGCTCCGAGTTGGAAAAGTGCAGGCGCAAACTCCTGTTGTGCAGAAAGAGTCATCCATTTAACAAGAAGCGCGGAATTTCTTTCTTCGTTCCCAATTCGGGTTTGAGAGTAAAATGTAGCCAAATTATATTGGTCAACCGCATTTCCTGTTTGTGTGGCTCTTTGAAGGAGTTTTAGCTCTTCGTCCATTCCCTTGGTTGGAACAAATTCACTTGAAAGCTTCCGGCCTTCGTTAATTTGGTCTGGGGTAATCAATGCGGAAAGCCTGCTTTGAGTTTCAACGGCAGCAGCTTTATCCAAAACATTTCCTCGTTTAGCTAGATCAATCCATTTATACGCTTCTGCTAAATCTGGCTCTGCACCACGTCCCTGCGCTATTAAAATGCCGAGGTAAAGTTGCGCTCCGGCGTGACCTTGTTCAGCGGCTTTTCGATACCATTTAGCAGCCTCAAAATCATCCTGCGGAAGGCCGAGTTGTGCCCGCTCATAAAAACCACCAAGGCAGTATTGAGCGTTTGCATCGCCTGATTCCGCATCTTTGATACAACCCTCAATTCCTTTTCCGTTACCTGCGGCCGCTTTGAATATATTTCCGAATAGACCCATATTTTTTGAGGTTAGTGTTGGGTTTTATTTCGTTTCACAAATTTGACTTTGCGCCCGCCAAAAATTTTATCAAGAAAAAACCACCCCAGCCGCAACAGCGTCCCAGCGCACCCGGCGCGCGGTTGTATCGCGGTGCCACGCATTTTAGCTGCGGAGCAGCGCACGATAGTAGCCCACGGCGATAGCCGTGGGTTTCGTGTCCGATAAATTATCAAGCCCCGGCAGGGGCGAAAGAAATTTGGCCACAGATTATTCGTGAAGATTTTCTTTCGCCCCTGCGGGGCTTTTTCCATTTTTCGCTTACCCCACGGTTTCACCGTGGGCTACTTTCTTTCGTCGCTCCGCGACTTTGCCTACTTCGCGGCCTTCGCGCGACATTCACACCGGCTGCTGCTGCGTGAGGCAGTGCAGCGAGCCGAAGCCCCAGACCAAATCCACGGCGTGAATGCCGACGACGGGACGGTCGCGGAAGAGTTCGCCCAAAATGCCGAGCGCCACGCGGTCGTTCGGGTCATTGAAGGTCGGGACAATGACGGCGGCGTTGCAGATGTAAAAATTTGCGTAGCTCGCGGGCAGCCGCACGCCGTCAAAATACAGCGGCGAGGGCATGGGCAGTTCCACGACTTCGGGCTTGCTGCCATCTTCGAGGCGCAAATCGCGGATGCGGTCCCAGTTTTTTTCCAGCGGCCGATGGTTGATGTCTTTGCCGTTGCGCTCGCGGACGAGCACGAGGGTGTTGCGGTTCACAAACCGGCAGATGTCGTCAATGTGACCGTGCGTGTCGTCGCCGACCGGGCCTTCGCGGAGCCAGAAGATGTTCGTGACGCCGAGATAATTTTTCAGTGCGTCCTCGATTTCCCTTTTGCCGAGGCCGGGGTTGCGGACCTGAACTTTCGGATCGAGGTAGCATT
The DNA here is from genome assembly GCA_903889895.1 of uncultured Verrucomicrobia subdivision 3 bacterium. Taxonomy (GTDB): domain Bacteria; phylum Verrucomicrobiota; class Verrucomicrobiia; order Limisphaerales; family UBA11358; genus UBA11358. Next base: position 4,130 of record CAISYZ010000089.1, read on the forward strand.
GTTCGGTGGAAAGGAGCGTGCCGCGACCATTCAACTCCATGCCGCCGCCTTCGATGACGAAGGGTTTGCCTTTGTGTTCCGCGTGAAAGAGTTTTTTGCCGAGGAGCTTCGCCGCGGTTTCGGGAACCTTCGTGTCCTTGCGCCAGTTGTCGTATTTCGCCCAGCCGTTGAAATGAAAGTGGACAATGTCCGTCTCGTTCCTGCGCTTCACAAAGATCGGCCCGGTGTCACGCGTCCAGCCGCGGTTGGTGGGGTGCGTGACGAATTTAATTTCCCGCAAATCCACGCCGACGTGTTTGAAAATGTGCCGCGCGTGCGCCTCGTCCTGTTTGTGGCGCACGATGAGATTGATTTTTTCGCCCGCCGAAATCTTCCGTGCCATCTCGCCATAAACCCACGGGATGATTTCAAATTTCCCCGGCCAGTCGCTGGCGTTGTGCGGCCAGCCGAGCCACGTCGCGGCGTGCGGTTCCCATTCGGCGGGAAAACGGTAGCCGAGTTCGGCGGGCGTGGCGGCGGCGGACAGGGTCTTGGTCGGCATAAATTTCGGGCGGAGCATAACCGCTTCCGCCGCTTTGGGAAATCCTGAAACAACGCCGGTGCGGAATTTGCGGGAGCTGGCGGCGGGGAAACGGTCATTAGGCGGGGGCAAAAGTATTTGTAAAAAATCTAATTATTTGCTGGACGAATTTTCGAATTGGACGACATTGACTCAGAAGTCCTGATTGGTCGCAAAGTCTCGTAGGTTATGAAAACGAACTTCAATCAGACGGTCGGTTCCGGATCGCCGGGAATGAATGCCACGCTGGTGTGGCTGCTGTTCGCTCCGATGCTGTGCCTCGCCGCCCCGCCGCTGCCGGTTGCCCAACCGGTCGAAATCAATTTGAGCGCTAGCGCTTCGGATTTGCAAATCCAGGCCGCGCTCGACGCTTTGCCGGTCACCGGCGGGGAAGTCATCCTGCCGGCCGGAAAATATGAGATTCACCAGCCGATCATTTTGCATCGCGACGGTCAGGCATTGCGCGGAGCCGGCATGGCGACTGTTCTGCGGCTGGCGGATAATGCCAATTGCCCGGTGATTATTCTCGGCGAGCCGGTGAATCAACCGCGCCAAACCGTAAAAAATCTCCGCGTCAGCAGCCTTTTCATCGATGGCAACCGCGAGCATCAACAGCGCGAACTCTGGCGGCTGGCCGGCGAAGGCTCGGAGATCCGCAACAACGGCATCACCGTGCAGGCGGTGAGTGATTCGGTGGTGGAACATGTCACCTGCGCGCGCAACCGTTCGGGCGGGCTAGTCACGACGCTCGGCGTGGCGCGCCTGACCGTCCGCGATTTGGAGGCGTTCGACAACGAGTTTGACGGACTGGCCTGCTATCTCACGACGGACAGTTTGTTTGCGGATTTGTTTCTGCACAACAATCCCGGCGCCGGCATCTCGCTGGATTTGGCTTTCAACCACAACGTCATCAGCAACGCCGTCCTGACGGCGAACGATCTGGGCATCTTCATGCGCGCGAGCCGGGAGAACCAGTTTCTGAATGTCGCCATCCGCAACAGCCATCATCACGGCGTTTTCATGGCGCATTCCGAAACGCAGACGGCGAGCGGCTGGGGGCCGGAGCCGAAAAGCGAGTGCGTCTATAATTCCTTCACGAACCTCATTGCCATGAACTGCGGCGGCGCGGCCTTCCGCGTCAACAACACCACCTGCACGCACAATGTTATCATCCGCGCCAAGTTTGAGGGCAACGTGAACGGCGGCCTTTCGCAGGCGCAGCCCAATCTGGTGGCGGTGCAATAAATCTTCTTTCCGCTCCGCCAAAGGTTTGTCGCCGGTTTTCTCAATTTGAGATTGGATTTCGCGCGAACATCCGTATTGTTTGCGTAAGAAATTTTCCGAATAATTTTATGGCCAAGAAAAAATCAAATAAACCCGCTCCGCTTACCGGTGGACCCGTTTCGCGTTTCATCCAGCATCACTATCGCCATTTCAACGCTGCGTCGCTCGTAGACGCCGCAAAAGGCTACGTCGCGCACCTCAAAGGCGGCGGCAAGATGATGATCACGCTTGGCGGTGCGATGAGCACGGCGGAACTCGGCCTTTCGCTCGCCGAAATGATCCGGCAGGACAAAGTGCATTTGATTACTTGCACCGGCGCGAATCTGGAAGAAGACGTTTTCAACCTCGTCGCGCATGATTATTACGAACGCGTGCCCGGTTACCGCTCGCTAACGGCGGAAGACGAGCAGGCATTGCTGAACCGCCACATGAACCGCGTGACTGACACGTGCATTCCTGAAGGTGAAGCCATGCGCCGCATGGAAAAAGCCATGCTCGAAGTCTGGACCGACGCCGACAAAAAGGGGGAACGCTATTTCCCGCATGAATTTTTCTACAAAGTGTTGCTCTCCGGCAAATACGAAAAATATTACCAGATTGACCCGAAACATTCCTGGATGCTCGCCGCCGCGCAGAAAAATCTGCCCATCGTCGTGCCCGGCTGGGAAGACGCCACGCTCGGCAACATGTATGCGGCAGCGGTCATCCGTGGCGAAATCAAAAACGTCCACACCGTCCGCACCGGCATTGAGTATATGACGTGGCTCGCCGAGCATTACACCAAGACCGCCACCAAGAAGAGCACGCTCGGCATGTTCCAGATCGGCGGCGGCATTTCGGGCGACTTTCCGATTTGTGTCGTGCCGATGCTGCATCAAGATTTGCTGCGCACGAACGTTCCGCTCTGGGGCTACTTCTGCCAGATCAGCGATTCCACCACGAGCTACGGCAGCTATTCCGGCGCGGTGCCGAACGAAAAAATCACTTGGGGCAAACTCGGCGTGAAGACGCCTAAGTTCATCATCGAATCGGACGCGACAATTGTTGCGCCGCTGATTTTTGCGCACGTTCTCGGCTGGTAATTTTTATGAAGCCCAATGATTTTTCCGACGCGCGCGTCCTCGTCACCGGCGGCGCGGGCTTCATTGGCAGCGCGCTCGTCTGGGCGCTGAACCGGCGCGGCTGCGACAACATCGTCGTCTGCGACATTCTCGGCACGAACGAAAAATGGCGCAATCTCACGCCGCTGCGCTTTGCTGATTACGTCGAGGCAGCGGATTTACAAACGCGTTTACAAAACGGCGCGCTGGGGAAATTCGATTTGGTGCTGCATATGGGTGCTTGCTCCGCGACGACGGAAAAAGACGCGACGTATCTGGCCAAGAATAATTACGAGTTCACCAAAGACCTTGCGCATTGGTCTTTGGAAAACAAAGCGCGATTTGTTTATGCGTCGTCCGCCGCGACTTATGGCGACGGCTCGGCGGGCATGGAAGACAACGAGGCCGCGCTCGACACGTTACGGCCACTCAACATGTATGGCTACTCGAAACACCTCTTCGATTTGCATGCCAAGCGGGCTGGTTTTCTGAACAAGATTTGCGGTCTGAAATTCTTCAACGTCTTCGGCCCGAACGAGGATCACAAGGGCGACATGCGCTCGCTCGTCCACAAAAGTTTCGCGCAGGTGCAGGAAAAGGGCGTCATCCAATTGTTCAAGAGCTATCGCAAGGATTACAAGGACGGCGAACAGAAGCGCGATTTTCTTTACGTCAAGGACGCGGTCGCGATGACGTTGCATCTCGCCGCGACGCCGCGCGCGAACGGCCTGTTCAACATCGGCAGCGGTGGCGCGCGCTCGTGGATTGATCTGGCGAATGCAGTTTTCACCGCGACGAAAAAGAAACCCGTCATCAAGTTCATCGAGATGCCGGAAGTGATTCGCGACAAGTATCAGTATTTCACGCAGGCGAACCTGCTGCGCCTGCGCGGCACGGGTTACGCCGCGCCCGTCACGTCGCTCGAAAACGCCGTGTTCGACTACGTCCGCAAATATCTCATCCTCGACAAGCGGCTGGATCCGGCGGTGGAATAACATTGGCGCGCGCACCCCTTATGGCCGCGTCGGCAAATCCGAAATACCTCCGGCAACTAGATGGCTTGCGCGCGCTGTCAGTGGCGGCGGTGGCTTGGAGCCATTGGCGGCTGTGCTGGACGCTAGATCCGTCAAAGTTTCCCGGCGCAGAATTCGGCGTGGAGACATTTTTTGTCATCAGCGGATTTCTCATCACCGGCATCCTGCTGGACAACCGTTCGGAATTGTCCCGGCAAACAATCTTAAAGCAATTTTACCTCCGCCGCTTTCTGCGGATTTTTCCGGTTTATTACGCCACCATTTTAATCGGGCTTTTGCTGGGCGTCACCGGTCTTCGGGAATCGTGGGGCTGGCACGTCACCTATCTCTCCAACGCCTTCTTTTATCAGCACGGCTGGGTCGGTTCGTTAAGCCATTTCTGGTCGCTGGCCGTGGAGGAACAATTTTATTTTTTCTGGCCGCTGCTGATGCTGTTTTTGCCCGCCCGCTCGCTGCGCCCGGCGATTTTGACGGCAATGCTGTTGGCGCCATTCTATGCGATGGCGATGAACGCTTCCATTCGCGGTAACCCGACCGCGAGCGTCCTAATGCCCAGTTGCATGAGCGCCCTGGGAATGGGCGCGCTCATCGCGTGGTCGGCGCGAAACGGCGTCGCCATGCGACCGTTCAAGCAATGGCTGCTGTGCCTCGGCCTGGCCGGCGTGGCGGTCTGGCGCGGCTGCGGTTGCCTCGCAACTTTCAACCCGCTCAACCGCCTCGCGGAGGATTGTGTCTTGGGCTGGCTGGTGTTTTCCGCCGCCGAAGGTTTTGGCGGGGTGACCGGGGCGCTGCTGGCGTGGTCGCCGATGAATTATCTCGGAAAAATCAGCTATGGGCTTTACATCTTTCACAACTTCGCCGCGCCCGCCTGGCAAGCGGTGATGGACGGGCTGGGCAACCCGGCGTGGCTCGCCAAAATCTACAATGTTCCGGCTGGCCGGGTGGCGATGTTTATCATCGGCACCATCGGCGTGGCTTCGCTGTCCTGGTTCTGCTTTGAAAAACCCATCAATAATCTGAAGCGAAAATTCCCTTATCCGGACTGCTGCCAATCAACTTCACCGTAACGTCGCTTGCCGTTTTTGGCGGTTCATCCCATCATCGAAAAATGAACGCGAAATCTTATGTCCGCTTTTCGGCCCTGTTCGCCGCCGCCGTATTTGTGAATTCTCCGTTGCGGGCGGATGATTTTGTGACCACCGCCGCGCCGGTCGCGCGCGCGGGCGATGCGCTCATCACGCCGGCCAACCAACTCGTCACGCCCGCCGGCACCCAGGTGGAACTCGCTGGCATCCGGCCGAACGCGCTGGCGTTGAGTCCGGACGGCCAACTGCTCGTTACCTCCGGCATCGCCCATGAATTGGTGGTGGTTGACCCATCTACGGGAAATGTTTTGCAGCACGTCCCGCTGCCTTCTGGCAAGATTCTGGAGCCGCAGCCGATTACGTCCGCGATTCTCGGCGCGGATGAAAAGGCGCAGTTGAGTTTCACCGGCTTGGCCTTTGCCCCCGACGGCACGCGGCTTTATCTCGCCAACGTCAGCGGCGACGTGAAGGTTTTCGCCATCGGCTCCAACCACAAGGTTGCGCCGCTGTTCTCCATCGCGCTGCCGCCGGCGAATGCGCCGAGTCGCGTGAACGAAATTCCCGCCGGCCTCGCCGTTTCCGCCGATGGCAAAAAACTTTACGTCGCGGGCAATCTTTCCAACCGCCTGCTGGAACTTGACGCCGCCAGCGGAAAAGTTTTGCGCACATGGGATGTCGGCGTCGCGCCGTTCGACGTGGTGCTGGCTGGCCACCAGATTTACGTCAGCAACTGGGGCGGTCGCCGGCCGGACGCGGGTAGCGTGACCGGTCCGGCGGGGCAGGGCACGCTCGTGCGCGTGGACGCGCGCAGCATTGCCAGCGAAGGTTCGGTGACGGTGATTGATCTGGCGCAAGGCGCGGTTGCGGCGGTGCCGCGCGAAATCATCATCGGCCCGCATGCGAGCGCCCTGGCGCTGGCGCCCAACGGCAGGTTTCTCGTCGCCGCCAGTTCGGGCAGCGACATGTTGAGCGTCATTGATACGCACAGCGACGAGGTGATTGACACCATCACCACGCGGCAGACGCCGGGCGATCCGTTTGGCGCGCAGCCGGACGCGCTGGCGTTCGATGCCTCGGGAAAAATCCTTTTCTGCGCCAACGCCTCGCAGAACGCCGTCGCCGTCTTCAAGTTCGCGCCGCGAGGGACGACGCTGCTGGGCCTAATTCCCACCGGCTGGTTTCCGGCGGCGCTGGCGTTTGACGCGCGCGGCAAAAGACTGTGCGTCGCCAATTTGAAAAATCTCGCCCCGCGGACCGAGCGGGCCAAGCTGGGCGCGGACGGCTTCGGTTTCAACACCAAGCAATACACCGGTTCGCTCTCGCTGATTCCCGTGCCCGCGAAGAGCGAGCTGGCGGTGTTCACGCAGCACGCGCTCGCGAACCTGCGCTACCCGCTGCTTGCGCAGGCCGCGTTGCCGCCGCGTCCGAACCGCGCGCCGCAGCCGGTGCCCGAGCGCGCCGGCGAGGTGAGCGTGTTCAAGCATGTCATTTACATCATCAAGGAAAACCGCACTTACGACCAGGTGCTCGGCGATGTGGCGGAAGGCAATGGCGACGCGGCGCTGTGCAATTTCGGCGAACGCATCACGCCCAATGAGCACAAGCTCGTCCGTGAATTCGCGCTGCTGGACAACACCTACTGCTGCGGCATCCTCAGCGCGGACGGCCACAACTGGGCGGACAGCGGCCTCGCCACGGATTATCTGGAGCGCTCCTTTGCGGGCTGGCCGCGCAGTTATCCCAGCGGCGGCTTCGGGCTGGCGGGTGCGGATGCGCTGGCCTATTCGCCCGCCGGGTTCATTTGGGACAACGCGCTCGCACACGGCAAAACCGTCCATGACTTTGGCGAATTTTGCACGACGAGCAAGCGCTGGAAAACCCCCACCCGCACCGCCAAGATTGGTTTCGCCGAGGCGTGGCGGGATTTCACCAGCGGCGCGAATGAGATTGAATACACCTGCGAACCGGACATCGCGGCGCTGGGGCCGTTCATAGAAACGAACTGGGTGAGTTGGGACCTCAGCGTGCCGGACGCCGTGCGCGCGGCGAAATTCACCGCGCGGCTGAAGGAATTTGAGAAGACCGGCAACCTGCCCGCGCTGACCATTCTTTGGCTGCCCAACGACCACACCGAAGGCACCAAGCCCGGCGCGCCCACGCCCGCCGCCATGCTGGCCGACAACGACCGCGCGCTCGGCCAAATTATCGAAGCCGTGAGCCGCAGCCCCTTCTGGAAGGACACCTGCATCTTCGCAATTGAGGACGACCCGCAGAACGGTTGGGACCACGTCAGCGGCTATCGCACCACGGCCTACGTGGCCAGTGCATACACCCGGCGGCACGCCGTCATCCACACCCAATACAACCAGACCAGCCTGCTGCGCACCATGGAGCTGGTGCTCGGTCTCCCGCCGATGAACCAGTTTGACGCCACGGCCACGCCGATGTTCGATTGCTTTACCAACCAGCCGGACTTCGCGGCCTTCAGCGCGGTGACGAACAACGTGCCGCTGGACGAAATAAACTTGGCGCTGAAAAAACTGTTCGGGGCGCAGCGGCAGGACGCCGTGGTTTCCGCCCGGCTCCCGCTCGACCAGCCCGACCAATGCGACGAGAACGTGCTGAACCGCATTCTCTGGCGCGCGACGATGGGGACGTCGTATCCCGCCTGGGCGGTGAAAGTGGTGGATGACGACTGAAGGCGGATACAGACTTGGCAGCCAATCAGTCTGTTAGGCCACTTGGCTATCTCACTAATTTGTGCCATGAATCACATCGGCCACTACTTGGTTTGTGCTAGCAGGCTGCTTAATAATCAATCGCAACTTGCGCTCTTTTTCGGTGTCGGCATGAACGGCATACCAGCGGTAATATTTCGAAATGGGTTATCAAGTTGGTGGATTTTCGCGAGCTACCCACCCTCGGTCACACGCATAGGGCAAGGCAGAAAATTTCGGTGAATTGAGGACAAGGATGGTGCGTTTAAGGGCGTTATTTTGCGCAAAGCCCTCTCTGCACAGGAAATTAAACTTTGGCAATTAGTTGCGCCTCTGCCACTCTTTTGCGCGATTTCATAATTTCCACGCATGAGCAAAAAAATATTCATTGGCACGGACAGCGGCGCGACCACCACCAAGCTTTGTGCCGTCTGGGAAACCGGCGAGCCCGTTTCAAACAAGGTGCTGCAACGTTCCACCGGATCGGAAAACGGTCGCGAAGCGGTCATCCACTCGTGGATCACCGGGGTCAGTGACTTTCTTACACAAAATAATCTGCAATGGTCGCACGTTGCTGGCGTTGGCCTCGCGATTCCTGGCCCGTATGAACGCTACGGCGTTTGGAGCAACACGCCTAATTTACCGAAGAGCTTCGCGGGTTGGGACGTTTTCACCGACTACAAAACCGCCCTCGCCCAACAGGCCGGGCGCGAACTGCCGCTCGTGTGTGGCAACGACGGCAATTACGGCGGCGTGGCCGAAGCCCGTCTTGCTCGTGGCAATGCGAAGATCAGCGTCCTGATGCTCATGCCCGGCTCTGGCCTTGGCGCGGCGTTTGTCGGCGCAGATGGCCTTTGCCTCGATGGCGACACGCTCGCCGGGATGGAGGCCGGCCACATGCCCGTGCCGCTGCAATTGCTCGGCCTGACCGGCAAGCCTTTCACCTGCGGCTGTGGCCGCGACTGGGGCTGTGTCGAGGCTTACACAACCATTTCCGGCCTGCCGCAATTGCTGGTCGAACGAATAAAAAATTTCCCAGATCACGAACTGGCTAGGTCCACCGCGCCCACGAAAGAAAAAGTGCTTTCCCTGCGCACTCGCGCGCAAAAAGGCGACGCACTGGCCCTCGACATCTTTGATTTTCAGGCGCGCGTCATGGGTATCCATGTCGCCAATCTTGCCATGGCGCTCGATCCGGCCATCGTCGTCATTGGTGGCGGCCTCATGGATCACGAGGCAACCACGCCTGAATTCCGTGTTCGTTACATGAACGCCATCCGCGCGGCCGCGCGGCCCTATTTGTGGGCACCGCAAAAAGACACCATTAAAATTGTGCCCGCCGCACTCGGTGAACTTTCGCAGGCCATTGGTGCGGCACTCATGGCCATGTATCAAAGCCAGGACAAGCATTGACTGGCAACTTGATAATTTGATTTCCAATGGAAGCGAAAATGCCGCCGGAGCAATCCGGCGGCATTTTGCGATGACCAACACGGTTGCGAATCAATCAACCACCCAGCGAACTCGCGTCCGTCACGTCGCCCTTGTTGAAGTCCACATATTCTTCCGTCAAATCGGCGGCATACATCACCGCGCTCGCCTTGCCGAGGTTCAGCTGGATGTGCAGCTCAAATTCCTTCGGCTCAACAGCGGTGCAAAGCTGCTTGAATGTCGCCTTCGTCGGTTGGCCACGTTTGAGGCTCCAGAGAATTTTGTTCGACCTTGGCGCGGAATAACCAATGTCAATTTTCTCTTCCACCACCGTCGCCTGCGAATAGCCGATGGCGTCAATGATGCGACCCCAATTCGGGTCGCCGCCGTGCCAGCTTGTTTTCACGAGCGCGCTGTTCGCCACGGCGCGCGCGGCAGCATCGGCATCCTGAATTGTTTTCGCGCCATTCACGCGCACGGTTACGACGCGGTGAACCCCTTCGCCATCGCGGACAATTTTTTTGGCCAGTTCGAGGCAAACATGACTGAGCGCGGCTTGAAAATTTTTAAATTCAGGATTTTTTTGGGTAAGTGGTTTATTGCCGGCCAGTCCATTTGCCAAAACCAACACCGTGTCATTCGTGCTCATATCGCCGTCCACAGTGATGCGATTGAAGCTTTGCGCCACGGCTTCCTGCAAGGCCGACTGCAAAACTTTTTTCTCCACCGCCGCGTCTGTCGTGATGAAGCCAAGCATCGTCGCATGCAGTCCGCCGTGCGGCAGCGCCGCTGGCCGCGCACCGGTCGCGCTCATGCCAGGCTGAATCATGCCCGCGCCTTTGCAAATGCCGCCGATGCGCACCGTCTTTCCGCCGAGCTTGAATTCAACCGCGATTTGTTTCGGCTTGGTGTCGCTGGTCATGATGGCTTCCGTCGCACTGTCTGCGTGCGCGGCGGAGGTGCCAAGCTCCATTGCGGCTTCGAGAATGCCGGCGCGGATATTGTCCATCGGCATCGTCACACCAATGCGTCCGGTCGAGCCGACCAGCGCGCGGCCGGCAGAAAGTGCCAAAGTTTTTTCCGTGAACGCCACCATCGCGCGCGCATCGGCCATGCCCTGTTTGCCGGTGCAGGCATTCGCGTTGCCGGAATTCACGACGACGACTTGTGCCTTGCCCTTTTTAGCGCGCTCGACGCAAACTTTCACCGGCGCGGCGCAAACTTGATTCGTCGTGAACATGCCGGCGACCGTCGCCGGCGTTTCGGAGACAATGAGCGCGAGGTCGCGCTTCTGGCCTTTGTTCGAGCCTTTGCCGGTGCCGAGCTTTTTGATGTCGCAAAACACGCCGCTGGCCAGGAAACCGATGGGCGCTACAATAGAGCCGGGAATTTCTTTGAACTGATTTTTCATTTTCTAAATTAATTGAAGCCGGAAAAGACACGAATTGCACGAATTTTCACCAAGGGAATACTATTAATTCGCGCCTAAATTTTTATAGCATCAATTTCGAGCCGCACCATGCGGACGTGGATTTGGCCAGCGGCATCCGGCGGATGTCTGGCAACGTAGCGCTGCGTAATTGCCGCGATGAATTCCCCGCGCAAATTTTCCGGCACACGCTGGACAAACGGCAGCCACGTCGTCCGCAGCCACGTCGCAAAACCTTCCGCGCCAGCAAAAGCGGCATCTTTCGGCGCTAGCTTCAACGATTGAATTTTGAAACCAAACTTCGGCAACCAATTTTCGTAATCGCCCAGCGAATAAAAAAAATACGGCATCGGCATCCCGCGGAAAAATTCACGCCAGTGCTTCAGCCGCATCTCCGGCCGCAGCGCCAGAAAGACGTCGTGCGCGTTGCCTTTGCCGCCGCAGGAAACTATCAATCGTCCGTCGGGCTTCAGAACCGTTGACGCGCCGCGCAGAAATTTTTCATGATCATCCACCCAGTGCATAGCGGCGTTGGAAAAGACGAGGTCGAAGCCGCTGGCAGCATCGCCTTCACCGATTTCGCGCGCGTCGGAAACTTCAAATTTCAGGTTTGAAATTTTTGACGGTGGAAATTGTTTTTTGGCGTAGGCAACCATTTCCGCCGAGGCATCAACGCCGACCGCTGAACCGTGCGGCACGGCGTGGGCGAGCTCTGCCGTCACCTTACCGTCGCCGCAGCCGACATCAAGAATTCGTTCGTCGCCGCGCAGATGCAGCCGCGCGATCAGCTCGCGCGCCCAGCTTTGTTGCACGACGGAATTCGCGGCGTATTCGGCCGCGTTCCACTTAGCTGGTTGAGCGTTCTTAAGCCGCACGATCACACCAAGCCGGCAGTTTCCGGCCAGCCGCACAGGAGATTCATGCTTTGCACCGCCTGACCGCTCGCGCCTTTGACCAAGTTGTCTTCCGCGCTCATCACGATGAGCCGGCCGGTGCGCGGATCGAGCCGCCACGCGATTTCGCAAACGTTCGTTCCGACGACATTTTTTGTGTCGGGCAAAGCTTTGCCTTCAAGCAGCCGCACAAACGGTTCGTTCGCGTAAGCCTTGGCATAGCACGAGGTGATGGCTTCGGCGTTCGCCTCTTTCGTTGGCTCCAGATAAAGTGTCGTCAATATGCCGCGGTTCACCGGAATCAAGTGCGGAGTAAATTGAATGACTACTTTAGATCCGGCGGCGATTGAAAGTTGTTCTTCAATTTCCGACAAATGCCGATGCTTCGGCACGCCATAGGGCCGCACGCTTTCGTTGCATTCGCAAAACAGATAATCAATCTCCGCCTTGCGCCCCGCGCCGCTGACGCCGCTCATGGAATCAGCGATGATGCCGGCGGGCTTGATCAGGCCAGCCTTCAAAAGAGGAATCGTCGGCAACAATATGCTCGTTGGATAGCAGCCGGGCGAGGCGATGAGCAAAGATTTTTTGATTTCTTCGCGGTAAAATTCCGGCAAACCGTAAACAGATTTTTTCAACAGCTCCGGCGCGGGATGCTCGTGCGCGTAAAATTCTTTGTAAATCTCCGCGCTTTTGAGCCGGAAGTCCGCGCTCAAATCAATCACGATGACGCCGGCGGCGTTCAGCGGCACGGCGAATTCCGCCGCGACGCCGTGCGGCAATGCGAGAAAAACCACGTCAGCTTGCTTGGCGAGCAATTCAGCATTCGGCTCGACGAACCGGAGTAACTTTGATTTCGGATGGCTGGCGAATTTTGGAAATACCTGTGCTAGCGTCTGTCCTGCGTTCGCGCGCGAGGTGACGGCCACCAATTCCGCGTGCGGATGATGGAGCAGCAGTTTTACCAACTCTTCGCCGGAGTAACCCGACGCGCCAACAATGGCGACTTTCTTTGTTTTCATTTTGAAAAATTTTAACCACGAAAAACCCGAACCACACGAAAATAAAAAACCCGCCGGCCAAGGCCAGCGGGTTTGAAAAACTTTCTTGTTCGATCAACGCTTTGAGAACTGGAAGCGTTTGCGGGCGCCTGGCTGGCCGTATTTCTTGCGCTCGCGGGCGCGCGGGTCGCGCGTGAGAAACCCTTCCGCTTTCAGCGCGGGGCGCAGGGCAGCGTCGAACTTGAGCAGCGCGCGGGAAATGCCGTGGCGCACCGCACCGGCTTGGCCGTTCGGGCCGCCGCCGGTGACATTCACGCGCACGTCCAGCTTGTCCGACGTGGCGGTAATGGTCAGCGGCTGGGTGACCGCAGAGCGCTGGGTGTCGAGCGGAAAATAATTTTCAAGCGGGCGACCGTTAACGGTGATTTTGCCGCTGCCGCTCGCGATGCGAACGCGGGCGATAGCAGTTTTGCGGCGACCGGTGCCGAGGAATTCGTTGGTGGTTTTGGCCATAACAGAAATTATTTGCCGGCGGCGAGCACGGCAGGCGTCTGGGCCTGATGGTCGTGCTTCGGACCTTTGAAGACTTTGAGTTTGGTTAGCAGCACGCGGCCGAGGCGGTTCTTCGGAATCATCCCCTTCACGGCGTGTTCAATGAGCTTTTCCGGATTCTTGGCGCGAACCTGCTCGACGGTGGCGTATTTTTCGCCGCCCTTCCAGCCTGAATAGCTCATGTATTCCTTGGCGGTCTCTTTTTTGCCGGTGACGCGCACTTTTTCGGCGTTGACGACGATGACAAAGTCACCAGCATCGAGGTGCGGCGTGTAAACAGGCTTGTTTTTCCCGCGCAAAATATCAGCCACCTGCACGGCCAGTCGGCCAAGCACGGCGCCGTCGGCATCAATGACATGCCACTTGCGCTGGTCCAAATTAACTTTCGGCAAATGCGTTTTCATCTAAATTCGAAACAAAGGGACGTGGAAACTATCAAACGGGCGAATGAAGTCAACACGTGATTTTAATAAAATCGGTTTGCGCTTTACAGCCGTTCCCAAAATCTAAAGATTTGGCTGATGAAAAAGCTGGTTTCAATCTTCACAGTTGCCGTTGTGCTCGTCGGAGTTTTTTGTGCGCCCGTTGCCCAAGCCGCCGTGCTGGCACAGGCTTCACCCACCAATTCACCGCCGCCCGGTGTGGAGATTGCCAAGACACTTTCCACCATCACCGGCGTGGCCATTTCGCCGCTGCTGGGTGTCAGCGCGGTTGGCTGTTACCAATGGAGCAAGGCCAAGACTGACGCGGAAAAAGCCAAACTGCCGTGGTTCGCAAATCCATTGTTCTGGGTGCCGGCAATTTTGCTGTTGGTCGCTTGCTTCATCAAAGACACCGCCGGCGTGGCGTTGCCGACCGTTGCCAAAAAACCTTTTGACGCGCTTGAAACCGTCGAGCATAAAATCTCCGGTCTCGTCGCCACCGGCGCGTTTGTGCCGATCATGGTCAACATCATTCACGAGGCCAACTCCACCGGTGGCCAACCCGTCGCGTCTCTGAGTTCGCTCGGTTTTGCCGCGATGGATTTTAGCTGGCTCTACAATGTGCTGGTGACGCCCGTGGCGATGGCGGCATTTTTCATTGTCTTTCTCGCCTCCAATGCCATCAACATCCTCATTCTCATGAGCCCGTTCACGACCGTGGATACGGCGCTCAAGGGATTCCGAACGCTGATTCTGGCCAGCGTCGCCGGGACGGCGTTCATGAATCCGTGGGTCGGCGCAGCTTGGGCACTGATAGTCCTGTTGATTTCATATTTCATCGCCGGCTGGAGTTTCAGGTTGTCACACTTCGGCTTAGTGTTCATCTGGGAATTTTTCACCGGCAGCAAAGGTCGTTTCCATCCCGACGCCAAGGAAAATAAAATGTTTCTCGGCCGCAAAATTGAAAAAGTTCCCACGCGCACCTACGGCAAATTGTTTCGCAATGAAAAGAGCGAACTAGTTTTCGACTACCATCCGTGGCTGGTGTTGCCAAAACGCACGCTGATTCTGCCCGCCGGCAATTACGAAGCCGGGCGCGGACTCTTCTACTCCGAAATTTTACGGGTCGAAGGCGATTCTGCGAAAACCGTGATTCTGCTGCCACCGCGCTATCGCGGCCACGAGGAAGAGATCGCAAAGATTTATAATTTTGCCGGCGTCCGCGATGTCGGTATCCGCGCCGCGTGGGCTTGGTTCAAAAGCCTGTTCGGCAGCAAAACGGCCGTGGCTTGAGTGCCGCATTTGCTTGACGCCACTGGTGGAAAGCGGCATTTAACCGCGCCAACAGTGCGGTTATTTTTCCATGAAACTTTTCCGACGCAAACACGCCGCCGACTTGCAGGCCGAGGCCACCAGCGACCAGAGCCTCAAACGCGCGCTCGGCCCGATCAACCTCACCTCGCTCGGTATCGGCGGCATCATCGGCGCGGGCATTTTCGTGCTGACCGGCCACGCGGCGGCGCAATACGCCGGGCCGGCGATTGTCCTGTCGTTCATTTTTGCGGGCATTGCCTGCGCATTCGCCGGGCTTTGCTACGCGGAATTCGCCTCGATGATTCCGCTGTCCGGCTCGGCTTACACTTACGGCTACGCGACGCTCGGCGAATTAATCGCGTGGATCATCGGTTGGGATTTGATTCTGGAATATTTATTCGCCGCCTCGACCGTGGCCGTCGGCTGGAGCGGCTACGTCGTTTCGTTCCTGAAAGATTTTGGGGTCACGATCCCCGCCGCGTTCACGTCCGCGCCTTACAACCACACCACGCCGCCCGACGCGCAATGGTGGAACCTCTGGCAGCTCTTCGCCAAAGGCTGGGTCAGCACCGGTGCCGTGCTGAATGTCCCAGCCATGGTCGTCGTCGGCATCATCACCATCCTGCTCATCATCGGCATCAAGGAATCGGCGAATTTCAACAACTTCATCGTCGCCTTGAAACTCGCGGTCATTCTCACCTTCATCGGCGTCGGCGCGGCCTACATCAACCAGGGTAACTGGCATCCGTTCGTGCCGCCGGCGGATGCGGCGGGCAATTTCGGCTGGCATGGCGTGATCCACGGCGCGGCGGTGATTTTTTTCGCCTACATCGGCTTCGACGCGGTATCCACCGCCGCGCAGGAAGCGAGACGACCGCAGCGAGACATGCCCATCGGCTTGCTCGGCTCGCTCGGCATCTGCACGGTTCTTTACATCGCCGTCGCGCTGGTGCTGACCGGCATCGTCAATTATTCGCAGCTCAACGTGCCCGCGCCAATCGCGCTGGCCATCAATTCTCTCGGCTCGTCGCTTGCGTGGCTTACATTTTTCATCAAGATCGGCGCTATCGCCGGATTGTCGTCGGTCATCCTGGTGCTGCTGCTCGGCCAGTCGCGGATTTTTTACACGATGTCCAAGGACGGCTTGCTGCCGCCGGTATTCAGCGCCGTGCATCCGAAATTCCGGACGCCCTGGCTCGCGCAACTCTTGACTGGCGCGGCCGCCATGCTCATCGCCGGATTGTTTCCAATCGGCTTGCTCGGCGAACTCGTTTCCATCGGCACGCTGCTGGCGTTTGCCATCGTCTGCGCCGGCGTTTTGGTTTTGCGCTGCACCGACCCGCAAATCGCGCGGCCGTTTCGCACGCCTGCCGTCTGGCTGTGCGCGCCGCTCGGCGTGGGTTCCTGCATTTTTCTCATGGCCGCCGGGTTGCCCGCTGATACTTGGGCGCGGCTCATCGTCTGGATGGTCATCGGCTTCGTGATTTACTTCGCCTACGGCCACCGGCATTCCAAGCTCCACCACGGCTTGACCGGCAAAACCGATACATCCCGCTAACGTCGGTTTCTGCTGGTGGACAACTTTCGTTTGACAAATCACCGGCTGTTACCTACCGTTCGGTAGGTTTATGGCCAAAGATACCTTGGACACCCGCCAGTTGATTCTCCGCGCCGCGCTCAAGCGGTTCGCGAACGGCGGCTATGCGGCCACATCCGTCCAGGATATCGTGGACGACGCGCAGGTTTCCAAGCCGGCGCTTTATTATCATTTCAAGGACAAGGCCGGGCTGTTCCAAGCGCTCGTCCATGAGGCGCATGACGAACGCTACCGCATCCTCCGCGAGGCGGCGGCGCAGGCTGAAGGCATTCGCGCGCAACTGGAGAACATTCTTGCCGGGCTGTTCGATTACTTCGGCAAAAACCGCGAGCTGATGCGGATTTCCTTCGCCACCATGTTCGCCGCGCCGGGCGAGGTGCCGGAAAACCTGTCCTACACCGACAAGTGCGAGCGCAATTTTGAATTCGTCCGCTCGCTCATCAAGCGCGCCCAGAAGTCCGGCGAACTGGACAAACATTTTGACTGTCAGGAATTGGCATTTGGTTTTTACGGACTGGCCAATTTTCACCTTGTCGGGCATCTCGTCTGCAAGGACTGCCAGCCGGACCGCTTGACTGCGCAACGCGTGGTGGAATTATTTCTGGCCGGCGCCGCTCCGAAGGCGGATGCAAAAAAAATACGGGTTCAATCCAAGGAGAAAAAATGAAGAAAAAAATAGTTTTTGGCATCATTATCGTGGTGGCTGTCGCCGGCGGGCTGGCAGCGGTGAAGGCGTTGCAAATCAAAACTCTCATCGGTTCCGCCGCGTTATTCGCGCCGCCGCCGGAAACCATCGCGACGGCTGTGGCGCACGCAGAAAACTGGGCGGACACGCTGCCGGCCGTCGGTTCGGTGAGCGCGGCGCAAGGCGTGACTGTCGCGCCGGAAATTGCCGGCACGATTACGGAAATCGCCTTTGAATCCGGGGCGACCGTGAAGCAGGGCGATTTATTGTTGAAACTCGACACGTCGTCCGAGGACGCGCAGTTGCGCGCGGCCGAGGCGCAGACGGAACTCGCGCGGCTCAACGCGGAGCGCAACCGTAAATTGATCGAAGACAAAACCGTTTCACAGTCCGAACTTGACACGACCGAGGCGACGTTGAAACAGGCACAGGCAAATGCCGATGCCATCCGTGCCATCATCCAAAAGAAAACTATCCGCGCGCCGTTCGCTGGCAAGCTCGGCATCCGGCTGGTGAACCTCGGCGAATCGCTGGCGGTTGGGCAGGGTATCGTCTCGCTGCAATCGCTCTCGCCGGTGTTTGTAGATTTTTCGCTCCCGCAACAGGAGTTTGCGCAGTTGCAGACCGGCCTCAAGGTGCGCGCGTTTCTGGATGCGTATCCGACCAACCAGTTTGAAGGCGAACTGGCCGCGATCAATCCCGACCTCGACGCGGTGACGCGCAGCGTGCGGGTGCGTGCGAAGTTTGCGAATGATGGCGAACTGCTCCGCGCCGGCATGTTTGCGCGAGTGAGCGTGATTTTGCCGGAGGAGCAACCGGTGCTGGTCGTGCCGTCCACGGCGGTCATGAGCGCGCCGTATGGCGACTCGGTTTTTGTCATTACACCCGATGACAAACCGGGTTCAACCAATCTTGTGGCGCAGCAGAAATTTGTCCGCACGGGCCGGATGCACGGTGATTTTATCAGCGTGGAAACCGGCTTGAAAGCGGGCGACAAGGTCGCGACCGCCGGCTTGTTCAAGCTCCGCAATGGCATCAGCGTGCGCGAAAATAACGAGCTGGCGCCCAAGCCGTCGCTCGCGCCCAATCCGCCGAACACCTGAACGGACGCGCATGAAATCTTTCACGGATATTTTCATCCGCCGTCCGGTGTTGGCGGTGGTGGTCAGTCTGCTCATTCTCATCGCGGGCTTGCAGGCCATCAGTTCGCTGAATGTGCGGCAATACCCGCGCAGCGAAAACGCGACGGTCACGGTGACGACGGTTTACGTCGGCGCGAGTGCGAATCTCGTCCGCGGCTTCATTACGCAGCCGCTGGAGCGCGCCATCGCGGCGGCGGATGGCATTGATTACATGGAATCGGCGAGCAAACTCGGCTTGTCCACGATCACCGTGCATCTGCGGCTGAACTACGATTCCAAAAAGGCGCTCGGCGAAATCAGCTCCAAGGTGGACCAGGTGCGCAACGATCTTCCGCCCGAAGCGGAAATTCCCACGCTGTCCATCGCCACCGCCGATTCACAATTTGCCTCGTGCTATTTGAGTTTTACCTCCGGCATCAAAACGACCAATGCGGCGGGCGAGGTGGAAAACAAGCCGCTGCTGGAGCCAAACCAAATCACGGATTACCTCGTGCGCATCGTGCAGCCACGCCTGTCCGCGCTCGAAGGCGTGCAGAAGGCGGACATCCTCGGCAGCCGCACGTTTGCGATGCGCGTCTGGCTGAAACCCGACCGGCTCGCAGCGTTCAACATCAGCCCGAATGAAGTCCGCCAGGTGCTCGCGGCGAATAATTTTCTTTCCGCCGTCGGCCATACCAAAGGTTCGCTGATGCAGGTAAATTTGACGGCGAACACAGATTTGCGCTCTGTCGACGAATTTAAAAAGCTCATCGTGCGCCAGACCGGCGATCAATTTGTGCGCTTGAGCGACATCGCCGACGTGGTGCTGGGCGCGGAGGATTACGACAGCGAAGTGCGCTTCAGCGGCGAACACGCGGTGTTCATGGGCGTGTGGGCGCTGCCCAATGCCAATTCGCTCGACATGGTCAAGCGTGTCCGCACCGAGATGGCCGCTATCCAAAAAGATCTGCCGACCGGCCTCAACGCATTTGTGGCCTACGATGCGACCAAATATATTGACGACGCATTGCATGAAGTGGAGCGCACTCTGGTGATGACGCTGGTCATCGTCGCGATTGTGATTTTCCTTTTTCTCGGTTCGCTGCGGTCTGTGTTGATTCCGCTAGTGGCGATTCCGTTGTCATTAATCGGGGCGGTGTTTCTAATGCAGACGCTCGGCTTCACGTTGAACCTGCTGACCCTGCTGGCAATTGTCTTGGCCGTTGGTCTTGTGGTGGACGATGCCATCGTCATTGTGGAAAACGTCGAGCGCCACGTGCGCGAAGGCAAAACGCCGCTGGAATCTGCGTTGCTCGGCGCGCGCGAATTAGTCGGGCCGGTCATCGCCATGACTATTACGCTCGCGGCGGTCTATGCGCCGATTGCGTTCCAAGGTGGCCTGACCGGCTCGCTGTTCCGCGAATTTGCACTGACGCTTGCCGGCGCCGTTTTCATTTCTGGCATCGTGGCGTTAACGCTGTCGCCGGTTATGTCGTCCAAACTGCTCAATCACGATATTGAGGAAAAAGGTCTGGCTGGCCGCATCAACCGTGATTTCGACCGGCTGAAAAATTTCTACGGGCGTGTGCTGGACTGGACGCTCGCGCGGCGACCGTTGATTTACACGATTTGGATCGGGTTGTCGCTGCTGACGATTCCGATGTTCAAAATGGCGTGGCAGGCAAAGGAAACCGCGCCGATGGAAGACCAGAGCATCATTTTTGGCGTCGTGGAAACCCCGCCGGATGCGACCATCGAGCAGGTTTCACATTACACGGACGAGGCTGGTCGCGCGTTCGCAAAAATTCCCGAGATGGTGCAGGTCTTCCAGATAACGCAGCCGGATTTCGGCATGGGCGGCGTGGTGGTCAAGCCGCGCGGCGAACGTAAGCGCACGGTTTTCCAAATGGTGCCGGAAGTGCAGGCGATGGTGAACAAAATTCCCGGCGTCCGCATGCTCATGGTCACGCCGCCGCCGCTGCCGACGGGCGGGGAAAATTTTCCGGTGAACCTGATTTTATCCTCGACCGCCGAGCCGGATGAGATCTTGAAATTTGCGCAGCAGTTGCAGTTGGAATGCGCGACGAACGGCATGTTTGCTTTTCCGCCCATCGTGGACACGAAGGTGGATCAGCCCGAAGTGGAGCTGGTGATAGATCGCGACAAGGTTGCCGCGCTCGGTTTGAATATGGAATCCATTGGCGGCGATTTGGGCGCGCTCGTTGGCGGCAATTATGTGAACCGTTTTGATTTTTCAGGCCGCAGTTACAAGGTCATTCCGCAGCTCCAGCGTGGCGCGCGGCTGAATGCCGAGCAGTTGGAAAGCACCTACGTCCGCGGACCGGCGAACCAGATGATTCCCGTCAGCACCTTTGCACATCTGGAGAAACACACCACGCCGCGCGCATTGAACCGGTTCCAGCAGTTGAATTCGGTAAAGCTGAGCGGCGTGGCCATCGTGCCGCTGGCCACCGCGCTGAAATTTCTCGAAGGCGAATGCGCCAAGACGCTGAACGGCTACAAGCTGCCCAGCGGCTCCAAGCTTGATTACACCGGCGACTCGCGGTTTTTGCGCACGGAAGGCGATAAATTCCTGCCCGCCTTCATGCTCGCCGTCGTGCTGATCATCCTGGTGCTGGCCGCGCAGTTCAACAGTTTCCGCGACCCGTTCATCATCATTCTCGGCTCGGTGCCGCTGGCGATTTTCGGCGCGCTGATTTTCTGTTTCTGGAAAATGCCGAACCCGAACATTCCGTTCTGGACGGATGGCTGGACGACTTCGATGAACATTTATTCCGAAGTCGGCCTCATCACGCTCGTCGGTCTCATCGCCAAGAACGGCATTTTGATTGTGGAGTTTGCCAACCAACTCCAGCGCCAGGGTCGCACGAAAACAGTGGCCATTCACGAGTCCGCGATGCTGCGGTTACGGCCGGTGCTGATGACCACCGTGGCGACCATCGCCGGCAATTTTCCGCTCACGCTGGTCACCGGCGCGGGCGCGGCGGCACGCAATTCCATCGGCATCATCCTAGTTTCCGGCATGAGCATTGGCACGCTGTTTACGCTGTTGGTGGTGCCGTCCATTTATATTTTAATTGCCAAAGATCACGCCGGAGAAAAACCGGCGGGAGCCGAAGGAGGTTCAAGCCATGAGTGAAAAACCGACTGTCACCACGCCGTCCGCCGATGCTTTGACGGCTGAAAAAGCCAATCCAAAAAGATTCGTTTGGCCCGCTGCCGTCGTGTTGGCGGTGCTGCTGTATTTCGGGATTTCATATCTCGCGGATGTGTTCACGCATGAATCCACGGACGACGCTTTCATTGCCGGGCACGTTGTTTCCATCGCGCCGAGAATTTCCGGGCAGGTCGCTGCCGTTCACGTTTTGGACAACCAGATGGTGCGCTCGAATGATTTGCTGGTGGAGATTGACCCGGCGGATTATGCGATGACCGTCGCGCAAAAAGAGGCGGCGGCGGACGCGCAATCGGCCAGCTACAAAACGATGTTCGCCGGCTGGCAGTTGATGCAGGCGAAAGTCACCACCGCCGAGGCTGATGTGCGCAAGGCGCAGGCTGACGCGGATGCCGCCGAATCGACGGCAACCAAAACGCAGGCCGATTTTGTGCGCGCGCAGGATTTGCTGAAACAGAAAACGGTTTCGCAGCAGGAATTCGACACCACGCAAGCCGCGAACACCAAGGCGCAGGCGGATTTGAAATCTGCGCAGGAAAACGTGGCTGAAGCCAGCTCGCGCGTCGAGGAGGCCAACCGCATGCTTGCCGCCGCGTGGGCGCAGGTCGGCACCGTGCTGGCGCAGTGGCAGGAGGCGCAAACGAACATTGCTGCCGCCAAGATCAATTTGGCTTACACGAAAATTTTCGCGCCAGCGGACGGACGTGTGACGCGCAAAGCTGTCGAAGCTGGTGACTACCTGCAAGCCGGCCAGCAAATTATGTCCATCGTGCCACCGGAAGTCTGGGTCGTGGCGAATTTCAAGGAATCACAACTGGCCAAAATGACACCCGGCCAGCCGACGACGGTGGAAATTGATGCGCTCGGCGGCAAAGAATTCCGCGCCCATGTGGACAGTGTGCAGGCCGGCAGCGGCGCGGCGTTCAGTTTGCTGCCACCGGAAAATGCCAGCGGCAATTTCGTGAAAGTCGTCCAGCGCGTGCCGGTGAAAATAATTTTTGACGAGCCGCTGCCGGCGGAAAAAGTCATCGGTCCCGGCCTGTCCGTCACGCCCAATGTTCAAATCAGCAAATTCATTTTGCCCGCTTGGGTCGTGGCGCTCATCGCCATCGCCATCACAGGAACCGTGGTATTTATTTTTCTGGCCGTCACGGGCCGGAAAAAATAACGCCGCCTGATTTTTCATGCAGCCGCAACAGGAATGGCATCCGCGCCACAGCCCCTGGCTCATCGCCCTGGGCGTGATGCTGGCGACGTTCATGGAGGTGCTCGACACTTCCATCGCCAACATTGCGCTGCCTCATATCGCGGGTAGCCTCTCGGCCACGCCGGAGGAGGCGACGTGGGTGCTCACCAGCTATCTCGTGGCCAATGCTATCGTGTTGCCGACCACCGGCTGGCTGGCAAATCATTTCGGACGCAAACGGGTTTTTCTCTCGTGTATCGTGCTGTTCACAGTGTCGTCGGCGTTGTGCGGGCTGGCGTGGAGTTTGCCGACGCTGATTTGCGCGCGCATTTTGCAGGGTCTTGGCGGCGGCGCGATGGTGCCCATCGCCCAGGCCATCATGCTGGAAAGTTTTCCGCGCCAGAAGCGCGGCGCGGCGATGGCCATCTTCGCGCAGGGCGTGGTGGTGGCGCCAATCCTTGGCCCGACGCTCGGCGGCTGGATTACGGACAGCTATTCGTGGCGCTGGATTTTTTACATCAATTTGCCCGTGGGGATTTTCGCTTGGATCATGGGCGAATGGCTGGTGGAAGATCCGCCTTACATCCAGCGAAATAAGGGCGCGACGATTGATTACATCGGCTTTAGCCTGCTGGCGGTGTGGCTGGCGACGCTGCAAATCCTTTTGGACAAAGGCCAGGAAGCCGACTGGTTTGGCGCGGAATGGGTGCGGTGGTCCACGGCGGTTTCCGTGGTGGCCTTCATTGGATTTGTCTGGTGGGAATTCACGACCGAGCATCCGCTGGTGGATTTGCGAATTTTTAAAAACCGCAATTTCGCCCTGGGCCTGATTTTGATGACGACGCTCGGCGCGATTCTTTACGGCACCACGGCGCAAATTCCATTGTTCCTGCAGACGCTCATGGGCTATCCGGCGCTGCAAAGCGGTTACGCGCTTTCACCGCGCGGCATCGCGGCATTTTTTGCCACGGCTATCGTTGGGCGCATCGTCGGCAAGGTGCGCGGTCGCTGGCTCCTGTGCATCGGTTTCACTCTCCTCGCCGTTTCATCGTTTCAACTGAGCCTGGTCAACATGGAGGTGGCGCGGATTAATGTCATCTGGCCGAGCGTCGTCAACGGCATCGCCATCAGCTTTATTTTTGTGCCACTCACCGCCGCGACCATGAGCCAGTTGAACCAGCAGCAGCTCGGCAACGCCACTGGCCTTTACAACCTCACGCGCAATCTCGGTGGCAGCTTTGGCATCGCGTTCGTAACCACGGCGCTTGCGCGCGGGGCGCAAAGCCATCAGGCGCTCCTCGTCGGCCACCTGACCGGAACCGATCGTTCATTTGCGCAGCATTTTGCGGCGGCCAAAAATCTGCTCGCGCAGCACACCGACGCCACGACCGCGACGCATCAAGCCTACGCCGCCGTTTATGCGTTGCTCGACCAGCAGGCGCACTTGCTTGCGTATGTGGACAATTTCTTTTTATTCGGTGCCATGGCGGTGTGCGCCATGCCGCTGATTTTCCTGTTCAAAAAGGTAAATTACGCTCCCAAGCCGGCGGCCGCTGCGCATTAAAATCGCCATCTATTTTGAAACATTTTCCGCCTTGAAGCGTCAAATGCTTCAAGTATGAAAACTTCAACCATAATTAGAAATCTGCTGTTTGCCGCCAGCCTGCCGCTGTTCGCGGGCTGCGTGGAACGGGAAGTCGTCTATCGTCCGGTTCCCGGTGCCGTGGTGACCGATGAAGCCCCCGCGCCGCCGCCGCCGCAAACCGAAGTCATCACTGTCGCCCCCGGGCCGCTGAATGTATGGTTCTGGGCACCCGGTTGCTGGGAATGGCGCGGGCATTGGGTCTGGACCGGTGGCCGCTGGATGGCTCGACCGCATGCTGGCGCCGTCTGGATTGCGCCGCATTGGGGCTGGCGCGGCCATCACCGCCTGTGGGTCGGCGGCGGCTGGCGCTGATCAGGCGCTGACTTGGGCGAGCGCGCGCGCGGTGATTTCGCGGGCGCGGGCGTCGCTCGTCGCCTCGGCATAACAGCGGAACTCCGGCGCATTGCCGGACGGACGCAGATGGATCACTTCCTCGTTGGCGAACGTGATGCGCAAACCGTCGGTGCGGTTTAAGCCGGTGACAGTGCCGCAAATCGCGCCGAACATTTTTTCAATCGCCGTTTTGTCGGCGGCTTCGGAGCCGGAATTGAACTTCGCCAAGATTGCCGCACTTTTTTCCGTGGCGAAATTCTTCAACCGGTCGCTCGCCGTGAACCGCGCCGGCAAGCCGGCAGCAAGCTGCGATACGGTTTTCTTCTTTGCCTTCGCCAGCAACAAAATGCCGAGCATCACAATCACCGCGTCCCGCGTGGGCAACGCGCGAAGTTTTTTGCCGCCGGTTTCGATGTCCGAGTTCAGCAGGAAGCCGCCGTTGGCCTCGTAGCCGACCACGCATTTCGCGCCAGCGGTGGACGCCTGAATCATCGAGGTGATGACAAACGGCGAGCCGATGCGCGTGCGGCGGATTTCCTTGAACCAGCCGCATTTTTCCACAGCGGTGTTGCAGCTCACCGGCGTGCTGATGGAATCGGCCTCCAGAAATTTCGCACACAAAATCCCGGCCACGTCGCCGCGCAGCCAGTTGCCGCGTTCGTCGCTGACCAGCGGACGGTCGCTGTCGCCGTCGGCGGAAACGAGCGCATCGAATTTCCCCGTCGCCGCCCAGTCGTGAGCGAGTTTTACATCTTCCGGTCGGATGGCCTCAGTGTCCACCGGAATGAATTTGTCCGAGCGTCCTAGCGGCATCACTTCCGCGCCGAGATGCGAAAGGACTTTTACCAACACATCGCGTCCAACGGCAGAATGCTGATAAACACCGATGCGCAAACCTTTCAGCGCGTCGTGAATGAAAAAATTCAAATAGCGCATCACATAATTTTCGCCGGCGACCGGCGAGATATCGGGCGCGGGTTTCGGCTGCGCAAAATTGCCGTTGGCATTGAACAGTGCATCGTCCAGCTCGACGATCTGGCCGCTCATGCCTTTTTCGTCGTCCTTCAAAACTTCGCCGGTGGCCTTGTTGAACTTGATGCCGTTGCGGTCGTCGGGAATGTGGCTGCCGGTGACCATGATCGCCGGAATTTTATTTTCGAGGCCAAACAGCGCGACGGCGGGCGACGGCACCTTGCCGCAGTTAACCGCGCGATAGCCCATATCATCCGCCGCGCGGCAGACGGCGGCCATTACACGGTCGGTGCTGGGCCGGAAATCACCGCCGACCGCCACGCGCTCGCCGGCGCGCTTGAGTTCACCGATAGTTTCGAGGTATTGCAAAAAACCTTTCGTATAGGCGTAGCATACCTGATCGGTCATTGCCGTCGCCAATCCGCGTGCGCCGCTGGTGCCGAAGGCCACGCCGCTACGGACCATGAGTTCGCTGATGGAGATTTTCATTTTAAGAATTCAAGTTTATTTAACCGCTTCACCCTTCGCCTTTTTGGCGTAAAAGTTTTTTAGCACATCATAGGCTATTTTCTTTTCACCATCGTGGCCGATAAGTCCTTTGATATTCCAGCCGTCTTCGATGTCGGGCAGCGGTCGGCGCGGCGAACGGAAGTCGAACAGTATCCACGGGGTGCAGCCGCTGAAACCGGGAATCTGCTCAAGCATCGGCAGCGTGCGGCGGTAAAGTTCGGCCTGATATTCCTCGGTAAATCGCGTCATCATGTCGCCGTGCAGGCCTTGCTTGGCGTCTGCGCCGAATTCGCTGATGATGACCGGCTTGTTGTATTTGATGCTCCAGGTGGTGTGATCAATTTTCTCCAGCGTGCCGTCATACCAGCCAGTGTATTGATTGAAGCTGCACAGGTCGGTGTATTCGCCAAACGGGTCGTCCACGATTTTGTGGCTCTCCGGCTTTTCGCCGGGATGATTTTCCATCGTGCCGGAATGGACTTCCATCGCCGCTGAAACCAGCCGTGTGCCATCGAGTTCGCGCGCCTCGTCCACGAGCGCCTTCAAAAATTTCGTGCGTGGCTTGCTGACTGGCGTCTCGTTGGCCACGGACCAGACGATGACGCTGGCGCGGTTCTGGTCGCGGGAAATTAAATCGGCCAGTTGCTTCTTCGCGTTGGCGAGCGTGGCGGCGTTCGTCCACTGAATTGTCCAATAAACCGGCGTTTCTTCCCAGCATAAGATGCCCAATTCGTCCGCGACGCGCGCCATGTGCTCGTTGTGTGGATAATGCGCGAGGCGGACGAAGTTGCAGCCGAGTTCCTTCGCCTGACCGAGCAGCTTTCGCGCGTCCGCCTCCGACCACGCGCGCCGGCCTTCGGTCGCCATTTCCTCGTGAATGCAGACGCCACGCAGAAACACTTTTTTGCTATTCAACAAGATGTCCTCGCCGCTCGTGGTTATGGACCGGAAACCGACGCGGTCTTTCAATTCATCCGCGCCGCTGGAAATCTCCACATCGTTCAAGACCGGATTTTCCGGCGACCACAACGCAAGGTTCGGCGCGGCCAGTTCAAAGCGGGCGATGCCATCTTTGTCACCGGTCATTTCGGCGGCGATTTTCAGCGATGGAAAATCAATTTTTACCTTTTGTGTTTTGTTCGCGCCATCGAGCTGAACCGTTGCTTCAATCGTGTTCGTCGTGCCAGCCTTGAGGCGCGTGCGGAAATTGGAAACGAATGTCGCCGGCGTCTCAACCAGCAGCACGTCGCGCGTAAGGCCGCCGTAATTCCACCAATCCGTATTCACCGTCGGCACGTCCTCGGCATGGCGGCTGTTGTTCACGCGCACGACGAGCGAATTGTCTTTCGCCCTGGCCAGCTTGGTGATTTCGTAGGCGAACGGCGTGAAACCGCCGATGTGTTTTCCAAGTTTGTGGCCGTTGAGATAAACATCTGCCTCGTAATTTGCCGCGCCAAAATAAACAAACAGCCGGTGGTCGGGAGCGGATTTCAGCGCGTCAAATTTGCGACGATACCAGACCGAGCCTTCGTAATAGAACAGTTTGTCGTCCTGCGAATTCCAGTCGCCCGGCACATTCAGCGTGGGGCTGGTGTCGAAGTTGTATTCAATCAACTCGCTGCCTTTCGCTTGTTTGTCGAGTGCGTAACCGCCGGTGATTTTTTCGTCGGCATCATACGGCTGGCGGCGGTAGTCAAAATAGCCTGTGTCATACGGGTCCACGATGACATTCCATTTGCCGTTCAGGCTTGTCGGCTGCCGCGCAAACACGTCGGCGATGACGGTCTCAGATCGGACGCCCGCCACGGCGAGCAGCGAGCCGATGCAGATTAAAATCAGGTTTTTCATGGGCGGCAGATTGAACGCACACAGGCTAACGGAACTCCAATCGCTAAGAAATCAATTTTGCGCCGCCGGCTGCCATTTGACGAAATGCCCGCTATGTGAGATTGGTTGCGGGCGGCAAAAATTGAAAAGCATGAAACCAACCTTGATGTTCCTGACGCTGGCTGCCGTCGTCCTTGCCGCCGGCTGCAATGCCGCGCCGACCAACAGCCCGGCGGCGATGAACAGTTCCACCAACTCCACCATGAAATTCCCGTTTCAACTTACCGAGGCCGAATGGCGCCAACGCCTGACGCCCGAACAATATGCAATCCTGCGCCAGGCGAATACCGAGCGCGCCTTCACCGGCAAATATTGGAACACCAAGGAGCTGGGCATTTATCGCTGCGCGGCGTGCGGCGAAATTTTGTTCAAGTCCGACGACAAGTTTGATTCCGGCTGCGGCTGGCCGAGCTTTTCGGAGATTGCCGCGCAGGGCAAGGTCATCGAGCGCGATGATTTCAGCTACGGGATGCACCGCAAGGAAGTGGTGTGCGCCAACTGCGGCAGCCACCTTGGTCATGTTTTTGACGATGGGCCCGGGCCGAAGGGTTTGCGTTATTGCATCAACTCCGCCTCGATTGATTTTGGAACGGACACCAATGCGCCAAATTGGAGTGCGCCGGATAAAAAATAATTTGTGGGCTGAGATTATTTGGGCGTGAGCCTGACGACCGCCGCGCTCGCAGCGGGCAATTCGACGGAAATTGCCAAGACTGGCATATTCATGGGCTCGGAAAGCTGCTCCCATTTGCCGTTCCAATGCGCGTCGTTGGATATCTCCGCCCCACCAAGTGTCACGCCGGTTTTGGCGGCGATATCGTCGTGCGCCGCCGTCAGCCGGATGATTTCGCTCTTGGTATATCCAGATATTTCCTCTGCGCTAATTTGCACGGATACGTTGGTGGCGGTCGCGTCGTGTGACCGGTTGATGAGCGTGACGTAAAAATTCTGGTCGTCACCGAGCACGGCGTAGGCGGCGAAGTTCAGGTTGGTATCCGCTGTGGAGATAGTTACCGGCAGGACTTTCCCCCGGCTGCCGAGCGAAAACATTTTTTCCGCGTAGCCGATGGGATGCACGTCGTAGCCGTCCGCTGTTGTCCAGAAAGTTGCGTAACGGCAAGGCTTATTCTCGTCGCGCGCGGCCACCTTGTCGCCGGTGTGAAAATTGATTCCGCTGACGCCGTGGGCCGCCCACCACCACTGGAAGTTCAGCGCCCACAACGCGGAGGCAAATGTGTCGCTGGCGTCCGGCGCCCCGCCGTCATAAAAACTATTCGCCTCCTCGAAGCGGAAGGCAAGTCCATTGGTAGCCACCGCTGGAACAAAATTTGCCGCGAATTTTTCATAATGCCCGTCCATCGCTGGTGACAGCAGCCGGTCGCGCGCGGCGGCGGCGTTGGTGGCGCGTCGCGCATCGCCGCCGGGGTAATCATGTTGCGAGATGAATTTTATTCTGCCCGTGCCGGCCAGATCATCGGCAAACCGCGCGGACCACTTTTCATGGCCGGGTGAAACTCCCGGCCCGCAAAACCGGGCGGTGGGCAGGTTGGTCGGCGCGGTGATGCGGGCGGCGAACCGTTTCCATTCGGCGAGATACGTTTCGTAATTTGTCGAAAACACATTCGGCTCGTTGCCGATGGCCAAAGCGTCGAGCTGGTTTGAATAATTCCGCGAAATGTAATTGGCCATGCTCACAGCGGCCTCGGCGTCGCCGTGGTTAAGGCGCAAGGTGAAGATGATTTTCACGCCGGCATCCTTGGCGAAGGCAAAGAGCGCATCCACATCGGCGGTGGTCGGCGTCGGAAGCGTCGGCCGGTCGGCCGTATTGCCGCCCACGCGGAGATTTTTTATCCCGAGCGTCTTAAAGGTGGCGATGAGCCTGGTGTTTTCCGCGCTGAAGTAATGCCAGCCATTCGTATCCGCCAGCACGCGCTGCATCTCAAAGCTCAAGCCGGGAAAGTCCGCCGGAATCTCCGCGCCAGGATGCGCCGGGTCAAAGGTCACGACCACCGGCACCTGTGCCGGACAATGAAGTGCGCAAAGGCTGAAGATACCCAACGAGGCAATCAGCTTCCGGATGGATATTACTATTTTCGCAGCTGGCATGTTCAATTCGGGTGGTCAGGACGCTGACCACTTTTTCTTAATGGATCGTTTTACCGCGCGTGCAGGAGGATTGCGCGCCGTCAACCAGCCGCGCATTCGCCGCCGCGCGGAAAATTCGCAGCAGGCCGTAATCGTATTTCTCGCCCAGCAGTTCGCGCGCGCCGACGATGTTGCCCCAGCCCGTGCGCTTGAACGCCGCAGCGATTTCCGCCTGGGCTTCCGCGCTGATGAGCTGTGCTAGATCAATTGGTTCGCCCGCCTCGATTGCGGTGCCGAGATGGCCGTAAATCGTGCCGACCGTCAGCCCGCGGGCTTCGGCTATTTCCGCCGGTGAATCGCCGGCGCGAAAACGGCGCAGCGTTTCGCGGGCGGTGTCGCCGAGGCTGGAACGCTGCGCCACGGGCACAACGAAGGAATCATCGGCAAACATCTGGCGCGGGTTTGTCGCCAGATGCGCGGCAATCTCGCCGAGAAATACTTCGCCAAACTCGCGTAGTTTCTTTTCGCCGACGCCGCTGATGCGGGCGAGGTCGCTTTCGCCGGCCGGATAATTCCGCGCCATCTGCCGCAGTGAAACGTCGGAGAAAATGATGTAGGCCGGCACGTCGCGTTCGTCGGCCAGCCGCTTGCGCAGTTCGCGCAGCCGCTCGAACAGCACCTCGTCGCAAGCGATTTCGCCGATGTGATGTTTTTTAGTCTCCGGCGCGGTGACGGGCTTGGTGAGCGTGACCTTGGCGCGCGACTTGAGAATCGCCGCGCCGGCATTGGTCAATTCTAGCGTGCTGAATTTCTCCGTGGTCTGCCGGAGAAAACCGAGGCGCACCAATTCGCGGCCGATGGCCGCCCATTCCGGCCGGCTGTGTTCTTTGCCGATGCCAAAGGTGGAAAGCTGCGCGTGATCCCATTTGCGAATTTTATCCGTGTCCGCGCCGGTGAGGACTTCCACGACGTGATTCAGCCCGACACCAAAACCGTTCTTCTCGCGGATGCGGAAAACGCAGGACAGAAATTTCTGCGCTGCGAGCGTGCCGTCGAACGTCGCGCGCGGCGAAAGACAATTATCGCATGCACCGCAGTCATCGGCGGAAAATTCCTCGCCGAAATACGCCAGCAATTCTGTGCGCCTGCATGCTGCGCACTCGGCGTAGTGAACCATCTGTTGCAACTGTTCGCGCGCGATCTGCCGCTCCTGCGGATTCGGTTTTTCGTCAATGAACGTCGTCTGTTTCACCGCGTCGCCGGCGCTGAAAAGCAAAACACATTCGCCGGGCAAGCCGTCGCGGCCCGCGCGACCGGTTTCCTGATAATAGCCCTCGATATTTTTCGGCAGGTCGTAGTGGACGACGAAGCGCACGTTCGGCTTGTTGATGCCCATGCCGAAGGCGATGGTCGCGCAGACCACGCGGATGTTATCGCGCAAAAAAAGTTCCTGATGCTCGCTGCGCTCCTTCGGCGTCAGCCCGGCGTGATATGGTTTGGCCTTGATGCCGTTTTCGCTCAGCCGCTCCGCGACGCTTTCCGCGCCTTTGCGCGAGAGGCAATAGACGATGCCACTTTCCTTGGGCCGCGAGCGGAGAAATTCAAACAGCTGGTCAAACGGCTTATTCTTGGCGATGACGCGGTAGGTGAGGTTGGGCCGGTTGAAGCTGGCGACATAGCATTTCGGCTCGCGCAATTTCAGGTGCGTGACTATGTCCTCGCGCACGCGGCCGGTGGCGGTGGCGGTGAGCGCCATGAACGGCACTTGGGGAAAAAGTTTTCGCAGTTCGGAAATTTGCCGGTATTCCGGGCGGAAATCGTGGCCCCATTCGCTGATGCAATGCGCCTCGTCAATGGCGATGAGCTGGACGTTCCACTTTTGCAAATCGCTGAGAAAACCGGACAACATCAGCCGCTCCGGCGCGACGTAGAGCAGGCGGTATTCGCTGTTGTGCAGGCCGCGCAGGCGCTTCCGTGATTCCTCGGCGGCGAGCGAGGAGTTCAAAAATGTTGCCGCGATGCCGCTGGCTTGCAGCGCGTCCACCTGATCTTTCATCAATGCTATCAAGGGTGAAACGACGACGGTGAGGCCGTCGCGCGCGAGCGCGGGAAGCTGGAAGCAAAGTGATTTGCCGCCGCCGGTCGGCAGCAGTGCGAAGACATCCTTGCCGGCGAGCGAGTCGCGGATGATTTCCTCCTGCAACGGGCGGAACGAGGTGAAGCCGAAGTATTGCTTCAGCAACGGGAGCAGGTTGGGCGAAACGGATTTCAACGCGAATAAAGTAGGACAGGCACGTTGGAGTTCAAGCTTTAGCTATTGCCGCCACCAGTTCTGGTGATGTTGCTGGCTGCGAGATTATGCGAGCATGGTTAAATGAAAACTGGGCAAAACCGGTTGGTAAATTTTTTGGTTGCCGCACTAATTGTCGCTTTTCGCGTGGAAGCGGGGGTAGCGGTGGACATCCAACAAACATCTGAGCCAGCGAGTTTTAATCTCATGAGTCCGCCGGCGGCACAAACGGCCGACAGCATCGCAGTTTTGTGGGACAAGCCAGCCGGCGTCAGCGTCGATGGCTACGACGTTTATTTGGGCAGCAATTTCGTGGCAACCACCAAATCTACTGACTACACCTTGGAGGGCCTGGCCGCTGCCCAAGGATATGAAATTTCGGTGCGCGCCCATGTGGCGGACGGGAAGTTTTTGCAAAGCAATCCGGTGCACATCGCGACCAGGCCGCAGCCTCAAGTTTTCGACGTCACAACCTACGGCGCGGCAGGGGACGGCAAAACGTTGAACACGCATGCGATTCAAGCGGCGATTGATGCGTGCAGCCCGGGCGGCGTGGTGCGGATTCCGGCGGGCGTATTCCTGTGCGGCGCTATCTTCTTGAAAAGCGCGATGACGTTGCACCTTGACGAAGGGGCCGTGCTGCTGGGCAGCCTCGATCCCAAAGATTATCCCGTCATGAAATATCGTTTTGAAGGCCGGGAAACCAACTGCTATGCCAGCTTGGTCAACACGCCGTCGGCAAACGGCGCGCGGTGGCGGGACATCACCATCAACGGCTCCGGCACCATCAATGCCAACGGTTCGGCGCTGCGCAAGAAAGAGAAGGCGGCGGCCGCAGGCAAGCTGGGTCGGGCCGTCTGCCTCCGCGATACCGACGGCGTTTATCTGCAAGGCATCACGGTGCGGCAATCCCCGTTTTGGTGCGTGCATCTGATTTATTGCACCGGCGTCACCGTCAACGGCGTGGGCATTCACACGCGCTACGACGAAGCCGGCAAGCAATACCCGGGCATGGTGAACGGTGACGGCTTGGATCCGGATTCCTGCCGGGACGTTTATATTTTCAACTGCCTTATCGCCAGCCAGGACGATTGCATCGCCCTCAAATCCGGGCGCGATGCCGAGGGTCGCGCGGTGGGCATCCCGACGGAAAATGTGCGCATCAGCCATTGCCGGTTCACCCACGGCTTTGGCGTGGCGATGGGCAGCGAAATGGCCGGCGGCCTGCGTAATGTGCTGGTGGAAGATTGTGTTTTTCAAGACACGTTTAGCTTGGCGAGCGTGAAAGCCATCCGCGGGCGCGGCAACGTGATCGAGAACATCACCTATCGTAATTGCACTTATACAAATCAGAATCCGGAAGTTCACGATTCCCAATATGCCCGCGGCGCCCTCTATGTGGATCAGTTCTACGGCGATGCCAAATTCGACGCGCACCAAGCCAAACCCAAAGATGAGACCACGCCGCTCATACGCAATGTGCTGTTTCAAAACATCACGGTGGACACGGCGGTCGGCAACGCCATCTACCTCACCGGCCTGCCCGAAAGCCCGCTGGAAAACATTCGTTTGGAGAATGTCACCGCCATTGGCAGGCACGGCTTCATCGCGAACAACGTCCGTGGCCTGATGCTGAACAAAGTCTCCGTCGAGGCTCGCGAGGGAAATGCCATGCGCTTTGACAATGTGAAATAGCCGGTTGCGTTCTTGACAGGCGGAAGCGGCGTGTCAAATTTCATCAGGTCTTATGGTTGCAGCCAGCGATCCCAATTTGATTGTCGGCGACCTCGCCGTGGGCGGCATGATTTTCTATGCCTTTTGGCGGCTGATTGTCTGGGTTCGTGAGGCGCCGGTCAGCCCGGATCCGTGGGATGCCGAGATTGAAAAGCAATTGTCCGAACCGGAAGCGGTTGAGATTTGCCCGCACTGCCTGACGGAAACATCCTCGACCGCGTGGTTCTGCGAAAAATGCGGCAGCGCCGTCGGGCCTTACAACAATCTGATGCCTTACGTCCACGTCTTTTCGGAAGGCGAAGTTTTTCGGAACGGCGTGGCCGGCCGTTTTCGCCACCGCCCGCTGATCCTGATCGGATTAATTCTGATTTCCCTTACCAGCTACTTTGTTTTTCTGCCGGTTTATTTGTTTGTGCTGCTGGCCAACTGGCGGCGGCACGGCGGCGGGACGGAATGTGGCGAGGAGCCGAAAATTCTCTAAGCCAACTTACTTCGCCGGATTCGTGTCTTTGCCGTTCATGCGGATTGGATCAAGGTCTTTGCGGACGATATCGCTGACGGAGCTTTGGAGATTCTTTAATTCCGGTTTCTACAAATACACCTGCCCTGACGAACTTGGTTGGTGAAAGCAATCGGCCATTCATCGTTTTGGTCGGAAGGTTCGCCGCCCAGTCAAAGGCCGCCGACCTCGGCCTCGCGGTGGATGATTTTCCCGCTCTGGCCAAACGATTTCACGGCGTCAATCAGCCGCGCGTCCACGGCGTCGCGGTGGAGCGAGCAGCCGGCGCCGGCGAGGACGCTGTTCAGCGCGGCGGCGGCGGGTTCGATGGTCAAGCTGTCGAGCGAGCCGTTGCTGGGCGCGGCCACGAAAGTCGGCGCGCTTTCGCCGGCACCAAAATCCGCTTCCACGAGTTCGCGACCGTTCAATTGGCCGTCCTTGTCCAGGTCCACGAAATTGCCCTTGAGAAAAACGTGGTCGGTTTTGGCGCATTCGCCGACGGCGTGCTTGCCGGAGTTCGGCCCGGCGATGAAATAGTTGCCGACGACATCCTGAAAATGGTCGCCCGCCGAATGCCCGCCGACGAGGCCGCAGACGCCCCAGTTATAAACGACGTTGTTGACGTATTGGATGCGGCCTTTCGCCTTGGGGTTGCGGCTCTGGTTATTGATCCAGAGGTTGTGCGTGTAGGTGATGTTCGTCACGGAATCGGAGAGCGAGCCGAAGCGCTGCGGGTCCACGCCCTCGCCGATGATGCAGTTTTGGAACGTGATGTCATGGCTGCCGCCGGTGAGGCCGAGGCAATCCCACCGGCCCCATTCGATGCTGCAATGATCAAAAATCATGTCGCTGCCCTTGGACAGATTTACCGAGCATTTGCCTTTGTCGCCGGCGATGCCCTCGCGGAAACGAACATAGCGCACGATGACATTTTTCTGCCCGCTGAATGACGTGGAACGGCCGTAGAGCGTGATGCCGTTGCTGGGCGCGGTGTCGCCAAGCAGGGAAATGTCGCTGCTGACGGCGACGTTGGATTTCAGGCGGATGATGCCGCCGACATCGAAGACGACGATGCGATGGGATTTGCTGACGGCATCACGGAACGAGCCAGGGCCAGAATCATTCAACGTGGTGACGTGAACCGTTTCGCCGCCGTAGCCGCCGCTGGCGTATTGGCCAAAGCCTTCCGCGCCATTGAAAGCACGACTGAGTTGCGCGCTGGCGGAACTTATAAATAAATTGCCGCTCAAAACGAGCGCGAGGCAGAGAATGGCTTTGGGTTTCACAAAATGGTTGACGCCATCCTCACGGCAACCGTTACAACCATCAATGATATTCCTGCACCGTCTTCACCGCGTAGCCGGATTTCTTCAGCGCGGCGATGCCGAGCGCGGCGGCCTTGGCACCGGAGAGCGTCGTCATGATCGGCGTGCCGGTATAGACGGCGGTGGTGCGGATCTTCACCTCGTCCGCACGCGGCGAGGCGCCGCTGGGCGTGTTGATGACGAGCTGGATTTCCTTGTTCTTGAGCAGATCAATCACGTTCGGCCGGCCTTCAGTCAGCTTGAGGATGCGCTCCACTTTCAAGCCGGCTTTTTCCAACGCCGTGGCCGTGCCGCCGGTGGCGATCAGCGCAAAGCCGAGGTCGGCGAACTGTTTGCCGACGGCCGCGACGTGCGGCTTGTGCAGGTCGCTGACGCTGATGAACACCTTGCCGGTGAGCGGCAACGGCGAGTTCGCGGCCATCTGCGATTTCGCGTAGGCCGTGCCGAGGTCGGCGTCGAGGCCCATGACCTCGCCGGTGGAACGCATTTCGGGCGAGAGCAAAATGTCCTGCCCGACAAATTTGTTGAACGGGAAAACGGATTCCTTCACCGCCCAATACTTCGTCCAGATTTCCTCGGTGAAATTCAATTCCTTCAGCGTCTTGCCCGCCATCACCTTCGCGGCGATCTTGGCGAGCGGCTTGCCGATGGCCTTGCTCACGAACGGCACCGTGCGCGACGCGCGCGGGTTCACTTCGAGGACATAGACCGTGTCGCCCTTCACGGCGTATTGCACGTTCATCAGGCCGATGACCTTGAGCTCCTTCGCCATCGCGTGCGTGTAATCGCGGATGATGCCGATGACCTTTTCGGAAAGCGTGTGCGGCGGCAGCACCATCGCGGCGTCGCCGGAATGCACGCCGGCAAACTCGATGTGCTCCAGCATCCCGCCGATGACAATCGTCCCGCCGTTCGGCAGGCCCACATCCGCGATGCAATCCACGTCCACTTCCGTGGCGTCTTCGAGAAATTTGTCCACCAGCACCGGCCGGTCCGAGGAAACCTCCACGGCGAACTTCATGTAATGCGACAGCTCGGCGTCGGAATAAACAATCTGCATCGCGCGGCCGCCGAGCACGAAGCTCGGGCGCACCAGCACCGGATACGTCAGGCGCTTGGCGATGACCAGCGCTTCTTCGCCCGTCGTGGCGAGGCCGTTCGGCGGCTGCGGGATGTTCAGCTTGTTGAGCATCGCAGCGAACATCTTGCGGTCCTCGGCGATCTCGATGCTCTGCGGCGAGGTGCCGATGATGTTCACGCCGTTCTTTTGCAAACTGAGCGCGAGATTCAGCGGCGTCTGCCCGCCGAACTGCGCGATGGCGCCCCAGCATTTTTCCCGCTCGTAAATGTGCAGCACGTCCTCCAGCGTGAGCGGCTCGAAGAACAGCTTGTCGCTCGTGTCGTAATCCGTGGAGACCGTTTCCGGATTCGAGTTCACCATGATGGTCTCA
This sequence comes from uncultured Verrucomicrobia subdivision 3 bacterium, assembly GCA_903889895.1. Classification (GTDB taxonomy): domain Bacteria; phylum Verrucomicrobiota; class Verrucomicrobiia; order Limisphaerales; family UBA11358; genus UBA11358. Next base: position 41,467 of record CAISYZ010000089.1, read on the forward strand.
AAGCCGTCCTCCTTCAGCGCGAACGCCGCGTGGACGCAGCAGTAATCGAACTCGATGCCCTGGCCGATGCGGTTGGGGCCGCCGCCGAGAATCATGACCTTTTTGGCCACGTTGCCCTTCACCTCGTCATCGCCGCGGTCGTAGGTGGAATAATAATACGGCGTGTAAGCTTCGAACTCGGCGGCGCAGGTATCCACCAGGCGGTAGCTGGGGACGAGGCCGATGCGTTTGCGTTCGGCGCGGACGGCGTCCTCGGTGGAGCCGGTGAGGTGGGCGATCTGCCGGTCGGAAAAACCGAGCGACTTGGCGCGGGCGAGAGTTTCAGCGTTGAGTGATGACATCGGGCGAAAACAAATTCGCGATAGTAAGCCGAAATTCCCCGCGCCTGTCGAGCAAGATGCGTGGGCGGAGCCGGAAAAAACTTACGCGGGACGGTGAAAGTGGGAATGCCGACGGAAGGCAGAATCAGGCTTGGCCGCCTATCAGTCTGTTAGGACACATGGTCATAAAACACCCCTCAAATGCCAAATCCAACAGGACAGAAAAAAGGAAACGAGAATCACTGGAAAATATCCGAACCGAATCAACTCAATATCCAGACGACTCGGAGACTGCGGATGCCGCCAAATCAACACGGCTGCGCCTCCCCAAAACGAAACCAAAGCGATGCCGCAAATCTCAGCAATGCCGCCACCATCCAAAATCAACAAGGCCAAAAGCCCCAAAACAATCTGGAGCGCAATCGCCTCGAAAATCGGGCTGTCATACTTTGGTGAAATCGGTATCCGTTTCATGGTGTGCGAATGTGGTCTAACAATTATTAGACCCCAGCTTTTGTGGCCTATCAAGTTTCACGGAAACGAGATTGCGCTGCCTGTAAATCCTTGTCCAGCCCGTTCTATGGGCGAATGCACCCGGCACCGGAACCGGCACCGGCGGCAAAACCGTCCGCCCGCCATTCGGCCTTCAAAACTCCGCATCCAGCTTCAGCACGCAATGCCCCAGGTCTAGCCGCGAGCCGTTCGCCTCCGGTTGGAGGTGCGCCGCCAGCTTGTAGAGCCGGCCATAACCCGTCGTTACCAGCCCCGCCTTCCGCAACACGGCCATGTGCTTGGAAACCTTCGGCGCCGTGCTCCGCGCCTGTCGAGCAAGATGCGTGGGCGGAGCCGGAAAAAACTAACGGCGGGACGGTGAAAGTGGGAATGCCGACGGAATCAGGCATGGCAGTCTAGCTCGGTATTAGGCCACGGATCTCTCATTGATTGTGTGAAACATCCAAAGTGCAACTCACTGTAAAGTTCGTGCCATCAAATCCAAATCGGTATGGTGACAAAACATAATACCCAAGGGTGCAGTGCTGGGTCTGCTCAATAAACGTCCCCTTCTGGTCATACGACAATATCAAACCACCGGGTGGGATTTGAAGGTAGCACAAATGAACCTGCGAATACTCCGGCAGATAATGTGTCTCTACTAAAGCCTGCACATTAGTCGGCCAGTGACCGAATCTCTCGCGATAAAGTCTGGCTCGCTGATATAGAGCAGCCTGATGCGTCTGACAAATATCCAATGCTTCATTTGCTCGCCCATGGGCATATTCAGATCTCTCCGCTTCATTTGCTCGCTCAAAATATAGATAGCACGCACTACTACCTGCGACTATGCCAGCAGCAAAAGCGAGGCTTAATGCTAAAACTCTGGCCAGTATTTTCATAAGCGTGAAGTGGCCTAACATCCAAGTCGGCCAAGTTGGTTTGATTGTTCGTGCATATCTAGGTTGTGGAGAAAAACTATGCTGGGCACAAGTGGATGTCCAACCTGTTCTATTGGCGAATGAACTTTGGACCGCCACCGGAACCGGCGGCAACGCGTCCGCCCGACCTTCGGCCTTCAAAACTCCGCATCCAACTTCAGCACGCAATGCCCCAGGTCCAGCCGCGAGCCGTTCGCCTCCGGTTGGAGGTGCGCCGCCAGCTTGTAGAGCCGGCCATAACCCGTCGTTACCAGCCCCGCCTTCCGCAACACGGCCATGTGCTTGGAAACCTTCGGCGCCGTGCTCCGCGCCAGTCCCGCCAACACCCAGACCGGCAGCGCCTCGCCTTTGGCCAGCTCCTTCAGAATCCGCCAGCGCACCGGGTCGTGCAACACGGTGGCCAAGTGCCTTAGTTTGGTGGCCGACGAAGTGGTGGTGGGTTCGGAGGTATTCATACCCCCAGCCAACACCCTTTCGCCCCCCGCCGTCAAGCCTTTTAAGCCAGCGGACGACTTGCAGAGACGAACGGACGAGCATCAGAAGAAAACCAACGCACTTGAAAACCAAACATACGGATAACCAAAACGAACGGACGACTGCCAGAAGAATAAAAAGCGGTATGGAAAGCAGATAAATATATGAACAAAGCAAACAAACGATTATAAAGCTCTAACAGACGGCAACCAAAAGCAAATATATGACTTGTATCATCACGCAGATGCCGAAACTTCGTTCACAAAGGCGTTCCGGCTCGATTCGAAGGCGCTCGGGAGGTGGGCGAACCGGGTTTTTACCGCGAAATACTCGAAATACGCGAAAGCGGTTTAATCGGGAGTCCCCCGTTCGCGTATTTCGCGTGGTTTGCGGTGAAAACCAGCTGCTTATTCTTCGGCGAACAGGTATTCCAAGTCCACTGCCGTGAGGCTGCGGGCAAAACCTTCTTCGCCGAGCACGTCGGCAATGGTCTTGGCCTTGGATTGCTGGAGTTCCCAGATTTTTTCCTCCACCGTGCCGGGCGCGATGAGCCGGTAGGCGTTCACCGTCTGCGTCTGGCCGATGCGGTGCGAGCGGTCAATGGCCTGCGCCTCCACCGCCGGGTTCCACCACGGGTCGTAAAGCACCACGTAGCTGGCGTTGGTGAGGTTCAGGCCGGTGCCGGCGGCGCGCAGGCTCAGCAGGAACACGCTCGCGCCGGTGTCTTTCTGGAAATCGTTGACGACGGACTGGCGGTCCTTGGTCTGGCCGGTGAGGGTGTGCGTGCGGATGTTGCGCGCCTGGCATTCCTTCTCCAGCAGTTGCAGCATCTGCACAAACTGCGAGAAGACGAGCACCTTCTGGCCGTCGGCGATGAGCGGGTCGAGCAGTTCGAACAGGGTGTCGGTCTTGCCGCTGGCGGTGTCGCTGCCCACGAGCGACGGATGGCAGCACACCTGCCGCAACCGCGTGAGCGCGGCGAGGACGTGCATCTTGGATTTGTTGAGGCCCTGCGTCTCGACGGCCTTCATCACCTGGTCGCGGCTGCGGCGCAACTCGGCGAGGTAAAGTTTCCGCTGATCTTCGCCCAGCGGGCAATCGCGGCGTTCCTCGATGCGGTCGGGCAAATCTTTCGCGACGTGTTTTTTCAGGCGGCGCAGCAGCAGCGGGCGCAGCTTGGCGGACAGGCGCCGGCGCGCGATGCGTTGCTCGGCCTCGGCATTCTCGCCGCCCTTCGGCTCGTAGGTGTCGAGGAACTGTTCCTGGTTGCCGAGGTAGCCGGGCTGGATGAAATCCACGATGCTCCACAAATCCAACAGGCGGTTTTCCAACGGCGTGCCGGTGAGCGCGATCTTGTGTTCGCACTTCAACTGTTTGACGGATTGCGTGACTTGCGCGCCGGGGTTCTTGATGAACTGCGCCTCGTCCAGAATGACGGCGCGGAAGGCGAACTTGTGAAATTCCTCGAGGTCGCGGCGGAGCAGGGCGTAGTTGGTGACGATGAGGTCGTGCTGCGGAATCTGCTTCCGCAAATTATGGCGCGCCGCGCCGCTTTCGAGCACGAGCACCTTCATGTCCGGCGTGAACTTCTCCGCCTCGCGCCGCCAGTTGTGCAGCACGGACGCGGGACAGATGACGAGCGACGGCTTGGGATTCTTTTTGTTCTGCTCCTTGAGCCACGCGAGCCAGGTCAAGGTTTGGAGCGTTTTGCCCAAGCCCATGTCGTCGGCCAGAATGCCGCCGAGCTTCACTCCCACGAGGTGCGCAAGGAAATCGAAGCCGTCCTTCTGATACGGCCGCAGTTCCGCCTGCAAACCCGCCGGCAGTTGCGCCGCCGGCACGCCCTTGAAATCCTTGACGCGTTCGCGCAAGGCCTGCGCCTCCGGCGAATCCACGAAGCGTTGCAAGCCGCCCTCGTCCAGATGCGCGACGTGTTCGAGCCCGACCTTCTGCGGCACGGCGATAAGACCGTCCACGCCCATGTCGGCCATGGCCTCATGCGCGCCCTGCACGGCGGCGGTGTCGAGTTCCACCCAGCCGGCGTTCGGCAGCTTGACGAAACGGCTCGTCGCGGCGGCCAGACGGTCAAGGTCGGCCTTGGAAAGCTTCATGCCTTCCGCTTCCCATTCGGCGGAGACGGCGAGCCAGTCAATGCCGCTGCCCTTCACAACGAGGCGCGGCTTGAGCTGGCGTGGCTTGAGGAAGAGATGGTGGAACGCGGGGTTGCCGAGGAATTCGGCGTCGGCCGGCTTCGTGCCCCACGCGTCGGCGAGCAGGCCGAGGAAGTTTTCATTCGCATCGCCAATCCACAGCCCGGGTTCCTGCATGAACCAGTCGAGTTTGCGCAGCCAGTGCACCGCCGGTTCGAGGCGCGGGTCGTCGAGGATTTCCGGCTTGTCGCCGGGTTTGATGACGCGGCCGTGCGGCGTCCACTCGTGGCCGTTCCAGACCCAGGTGCTTTTGTCGCGCAGGCTTTTCGCCATGAGCCGCAACTGCACGGTGTCGTCCTGCAATTCAAACACGAACTGCGGCGTCGCCGGATGTGCGATGCAAAGCTGGTCCCAGTCCACGCCCTGATTGGCCTGCGACTTGCGCAGATGCAGCAGCAGGCGGTGGCTCAGCTTGCGCACCGGCACGGACGGTTTTTGCGCGAGATATTTCAGCACGCCGTTCGGCGGCGCGTTGCGGAGCAGATAAAAAGTGTTGCCGATGAGCGCAATCGGCGACTGGCGGTTGAAGAACTTCGCCTCGGCGATGGGATGGAACTTTCCGTCCGGCAGCGCGATGCGGTGCGTGAAGGCCAGTTCCTGCGTGCCGTTCTCGAGTTGCGGCGTGAGCGAAATGACTTCGCCGTGGAAATCAATCGGCATGCCGTTGCCGGCGAGTTCGAGACGGCCGGTGTTGCCCCAGCGCGCGAGCCATTGCAGCAGCTCGGCGTCGGTCAGCAGCAGCGAAGTCTCGTGGCCGGCGCGCTCGCGGTGCGTGTCGTAAATCCACTGGATGAATTCCCAGTCCCACGGCGTGAACAGCTCCTGCTCGTGCGCGGCGCGGACAACGAGGTCCACGAGGTCGTGCAGCGAGCGCGCCTTCTCGCCGGTGCGCGGGCGCAGCAGCAGAAATTGCAGCAGCATCCGGTGGCGCGACGGGTCGGCTTCGTCCGCCTGCGGCTTGCCGACGACGCGGAGCGTGGCGCGCGGTGTGTCGAGATGCAGCGGGGCGGAGGGCGCGAGCCAGTTTTCCAGTTCGCGGACGAGGCGGAGTTCCTGTTCGGCTTCCTCGGCGCGGGCGAACCGTTCCGGGCTGGCGTGCGGCTGCAATTCCGGCGGCACGGAGCGCTTGGCGCGCAGAAACAGAAACGCGAGTTCTTCCAGCCGCGCCTTGCCGGTGGCGGCGAGCATTTTCGGCCACCAGTCGTTCGCGGGAAAATCGCGGCGCGAGAGCGAGAGCTTCTCGAAATAATCCTCCAGTGCCAGCCACGCGCGCTGCGAGTCCGGGCAGGCGGCGAAGGTGCGCAGGATGTCCTCGCGCTCGTTGACGGTGGTTTTGGAGTCGGAAAGTTCGCGGCGCAGGTCGGCAAAAGCGCCGTAAGTCTGCGACAAAACCTTGTGGTGTGCGTCGTATTTGCTCGCGCCCGCGCGCGGCGTTCCGTTCCCGTTTCTGATTGGCGTTCTCGGCATCTGGGCAAAATTACTATGTTCTATCATTTCGACACAACCCGCGTTGGCGGTCAATCGCAAAGCAAAAGTTTTTTGGTCGGGAAGGCGGCGGGCGATTGACGGTTGGATGAATTTTGTTAAGCTGTCCGGCCATTTATGAACCGCAATCCACACGTTGCAATTGTCGGTGCCACCGGCGCGGTCGGCATCGAGATGATCAAGACCCTTGAAAAGCGGAATTTTCCCGTGGGCAAGCTCACGCTGCTCGCGTCCGCCCGTTCGGTCGGCAAGAAACTCAAGTTCAAGGGGCAGGACATCACCGTGACGGAACTGACGAAGGATTCGTTTGCGGGCATTGACATCGCGCTCTTTAGCGCCGGCGGCGGCATCTCGAAGGAATTTGCCCCCATCGCCGCCAAGGCCGGCTGCGTGGTCGTGGACAACTCCAGCGCGTTCCGCCAGGACCCGAACGTGCCGCTGGTCGTGCCGGAGATCAATGCCGCCGACGTGAAGAAACACAAGGGCATCATCGCCAATCCGAATTGCACCACGGCCATCACGCTGATGGCGCTGTATCCGCTGCACCAGGCGTTCGGCGTGAAGCGCATTTTTGCCTCCAGCTACCAGGCTGTTTCCGGCACGGGCGCGAAGGCTTTGGAAGAGCTGGAAAAACAGGTTGACCAAATTGTCCACAAGCAGCCGGTGACGAAGGAAGTCTATCCGCACCAGATCGCGTTCAATGTGATTCCGCATGTGGACTCGTTTTTGGCCACCGGCTACACCAAGGAAGAGATGAAGATGGAAAACGAAGGCCGCAAGATCATGCACCATGACAAGTTCCGCGCCAGCGTGACCTGCGTGCGCGTGCCGGTCTATCGGTCGCACTCCATTGCTGTGAGCGCGGAATTCGAGAAGCCGGTGTCGCTCGACGCGGCGCGCGCGGTTTTGAAGAAGGCGCCCGGTCTTGACGTCGTGGACGAGCCGGAGAACAAGAAATATCCGATGCCGCTGTTCACCTCCGAGAAATACAACTGCGAGGTCGGCCGCCTGCGCCTCGATTGCGCGCTGGATAACGGCCTGTGCTTCTGGGTCAGCGGCGATCAGCTGCTCAAGGGCGCCGCGCTCAACGCGGTGCAGATCGCGGAAGAGTTGGTGAAATAAATCACTGGAGCGGTCATTGGCTTAGGCAAAGCGTTTCACGGGCGGGAATTTCTTCAGGGATTCCTGCCCGCTTGCTTTTCCCCGCCGGCAGCGGGAGTTGCCGGCTTCAAGTAACTGATCAGTTACTTGGTGGTTGATTTTCCCGAAACCTCTGCGAACATAACTGCGTCCTTTTGGGACAAACATGACGTATCCTCAGTCTTTCCCCCGACGTGCTGCCGGCTGGCCCGGTGTTTTACCATGAGCCGGCCACGCAAGCCGGAGTCCGGCGCGGCGGCCAATGTGTTCCAGTTCTCGCTCACGGGGCTGATTATCTTCAGTCTGGCGTTGCTCGCGGGCACGGCGTTCGTCACCTCCCGGCTGGTGGCCGTCACCCGCCCGAAACTGGCGGAGACCTTTGCGATTGATCCCAAGGACAAATCGCGTTCGGTTCACGTCGGCCCGTGGGGGGAATTGATCACGCGCGAAATCTCTTTGGAACGGCCCGTGGAGTATCTCACCGAGGAAGTCGCCAAGCCGACGCCGCAGGTCTGGGTTTTCAACGGTCTCAAGCCGGACGGCATCCGATCGTTTCTGGTGCAGCACGGGCTGACCGCCGCGCAGGCCGCCGCCGCCGTGGTGCCGTCCGCCGTGCAGGAAACTTCCTCCGGCACGCAAGTTACGCCCACCGCTGACTTCTTGTTCTCGCTCACGCCGGCGAACCGGCAGCAGCTTTATCCCGCGCTCGCGGGCTTTGGCATAAACCTCTACCTTGACTACCCCTACATCTTTCCCGCCCAGACCATCCAGACCATCTACGCGGATGACCGGTTGAATCCCGACGATGTGGCCCTGCTCAAACGGCTCGTGTATCCGAACGGCTCCGCGCAGCAGCTCGCCGACTATCCGTTTCTCCTCAACCAGATTCCCACGCTTGAACGCCGCGTGGCGTTGACGCACGCCATGTCGCGCCAGTCTGCCATCCTGGCCGGGCTGTCCGTCAAGCCGGACACGGACATCGACAAGATTGCCGCTTATTGGGGTAAAATGCACAACGTCCGCTTCACCGACATCCGTCCGCTGATGGAAGCCCTCAAGCGGCTGCCGGAAGGTGGCAATCTTCCTCTGCTTTACCTGCTGCCGAAGTTTGCCCGCGACCGCCTTTACACCTTCCCGCTCCCGCCGCAACCGGGCGACCCGACGATGGACTGCCACTGGACGACGTTTAATTTCAGCAGCGAGACGCCAGACAACCGGTTCAACGATCCGAAGTTTGCCGTGGACTACATCCAGAAGAATTATTACCAGATTGCCGCGCCCTCCCAATACGGCGACATCCTGCTGCTGATGAACAACAAGAACGAGATCAAACATTCCGCCACCTTTCTGGCCGATGATTTGGTCTTCACCAAAAATGGGAACAACTTCCGCCAGCCGTGGATGATAATGCGTATCGACGATTTGCTGGCGACCTATCCGGACGAACCACCGATGCGCGCGGTCTACATGCGCGTGAAGACAGATTAAGCAAAATAACTACGGCTTGGGAGTATCCCGTGTGACGGCGCTCAGGGATTTGATCTTTGCGGCGCGCGCGATGTCCATCACGGCCACCACTTTTTCCCAGGCGGCCTTTTTGTCCGCGCGGATGGCCAGCTTCAAGTCCGGGTCCCGGGCAGCCCGCTCCAGCAATTGCCCGCGCAACTGGTCCACGGTTAGCGGCCGCGATTCCTTGTCCAACCGGAAAATGCCCTCGGCATCAATGCTTACTTCCACGGGCGGATGCTCCTCGGCGCCGGTCTTTTCCGCCGCCGAAGAGGCCGGCAGCGCCAGCTTGAGGGACGGCTGCTGCTTGAACGTGGTCGTCACCATCAGGAAAATCAGCAGCACCACCAGCACGTCAATCAGCGCGACGATGATGACGGCGGGCGCCGTGCGGCGTTTGCGGACGGAGAAGCGCATGGTTCAGTTCGTTTTGTCGCGATACTGCTTGCGGATGAAGTCATCGCACAACGTCTCCATCTCCACGGCGAGCACCTCGACCTTTTTGCTGAAGTAGCTCCAGAAAATGAGTGAGGGAATGGCGATGAGCAAGCCGGCCAGCGTGGCGCGGAGAATGAGCGCGATGCCCTGGGCCAGCTTTTGCGCGTCGTTGAGGCCGGTCACGCCGAGGTCCCCGAAGACGCTCATCATGCCGGCGATGGTCCCGACGAGTCCGAGCAGCGGCGCAATGCCCACGATGACTTCCAACACGACGAGGCCGCGTTCCAGGTGCACCACCTCATGCCGCGCGGCGGTTTCGAGGGCATCCATGTTGTCGGCCTTCGGCCACTCCACGCGTTCGGCCGCGAGCGCGATGAGCCGGCCGAGCGGGGAAGGGTGCTGGTCGCAGACCGCGCGGACCGTTTTAAAGTCCTCGCGCGTGTGGCAGTTTTCCAACGCGGTGACAATCTTCGGCGGCACGACCGCGCTCCAGCGCAGCGACCACGCGCGCCAGAGGATGACGCCGACACACACGACCGAGGTGACGGCAAGGAGGAGATAAACGGCATTTTCCATAAATTTTCGGCGGACAAACTTAATTCAATAGTAATAGAAGGTGAAGGTGATTTCGCGGTAATTCGTCCCGATCATGCGCCGCATGTCCGTGCTCCACGCGCCAAACGGCGCGGCCTGTTGGATGGCTTCCTGGCAGACGTAACCCAGCAGCTCGCCCACGGTGTTGACGGTAATCTTGAGCTCGGTCACGGACCCGTCGGGATTGAGGCGGAAATAAACCGTCGCCCGGCCAGTGCGGTCGAGCGCGAACTGCTGGCTGTCGAGCAAGTCATACCACCGCGAGCGGATGGCGTCCACAATCCGGCGGTCGTAGTCACCAAACGGCGTGGCCATCGCATCCAACGAGGAAGCGAGGGCGCGCCGCTTGACGCCGCCTTCCTGCTGCAGCTCCAAGCCCGGCGGTTTGTTCTGTTGGGCCAGCGCCTCGCGCACCGTGCGCGGTCGCGGCTTGGGCTGGGAATCGGGATTGCTCTGGTCGGCGGGTTTCCCCGGCTGCAAGGTGCCGGGATTGAGGCCGGCGGGCTTTGGCTCGGCGGGTTGGGAATCAACCTGCTTTTGCGGGGGTGTGGGCGTGGCGGATTTGGTCTTCACCGGTCGCGGCGCGTCCTCAGTCTTCGGCACGTCGCGCTGATGGCCGTTGAGCTTGGGCTGATTCGATTCGATGGCGGCATCAGGATTGGCCGCGCGGGAGTTCTTGTCGGAATAATACTTCGCCTGTTTCGGCGCCACGGTGTCCGCCTGTTCCACGTCGAGGTAAATGGTCGGGTCGGTTTTCGGCACCATCGGCGGCGGGGTTTGCGCCCCGAGCGGATGCCGCACGGGCCAGTGCAGTTTCTGCCACCACCCGGCCTTTTTGCCCGCCTCATAGCCGCCCCAGACGCCGAGATGCGCGAGCAAAGAGATGAGCAACGCCAGCAACAGGCCGGTTTTATCCAGCCGGTTGAAGCGCAGGGAAGCTAGTCCTTTGCGGGGGCGAACCATGGACTTTAATTTTGCCGCACGGATGCAGACGGGGCAACAGCTAGATTTTCCATTTGGCAAGGACGATGAAGGTGCTACATTCTTCCCACACCCTATGTTTCAAACCGCTCACGCGGCAACTGCGTCCGCGCAAAATGTGGCCGACTATATCATCGTCGTCAGCAATGAGGATGATTACCACGGCAGCTTCCATCACTTCGCCGAAAAGGTGAACCGCAAACTTAAGGCCGGCTACCAACTGCACGGGCCGCCGTTCAATATCAACCTCACGCTGTGTCAGGCCATGGTGCGCCCCGGCGGTGCCGCGGCCAGCGGGGACACGACGATGTTCTTAAATTCGCCGGGCAATCATCACAGCTGATTGCCGCTTGCGGTTCCGCCGCGATTTGGTTTCATCGGCGTCATGACAAAGGTTCCGCTGCAAAAAATCGCCGCGCATTGCGACAAAATTCTCCGCACCGCCGCCATTGGCGATTACGACGGCGCGGTGAACGGATTGCAGGTGGAAAACTCCGGCTCCGTCACGCGCCTCGCCGCCGCCGTGGACGCCAGCCTCGCCACCGTGAAGCTTGCCATCGCGGCGAAAGCAGATTTGCTCATCGTGCACCACGGTTTGTTCTGGTCGAAGTCGCAGCCGTGGACCGGCAAAAAGTATGAGTTGATAAAATTGCTCATCGAAAACAACCTCGCGATTTACAGCTCCCACCTGCCGCTCGACGCGCATCCCAAGCTTGGCAACAACGCCCAACTTGCCACCGCGCTTGGCTTGAAAAATCTGCAGCCATTTTTCTTCAGTCACGGTCAGGACATCGGCTTGAAAACGTTCTCCAAAATTTCACGGACTGAATTGGCGCAGCGATTGGAGCGCGCCACCGGCGCAAAACCCAAAATAATTCCCGGCGGGAAAGAGACCTGCCAACGCATCGGCATCGTCACCGGCGGCGCGGGTGGTGAACTGAAACAGGCGGTGGCGGAAGGCGTGGACACGTTCATCACCGGCGAAGGCCCGCACTGGACTTATGCGCTGGCGGAAGAATTGGGCCTGAATGTTTTCTACGCCGGCCACTACGCGACCGAGACATTCGGCGTGCAGGCGCTGGCCGCAGAGCTTGCCAATAAATTCAAGTTGCCGTGGTTTTTTTTGGATCATCCGACTGGATTGTGATGGCGGATTTTCAACATGATTTTTCGAACCCGGCAGATAAATTCCATCTGAACGCGGCTTCCGGCTGGATAGGTTTGGGCGACTTGGATTCCGCGCGTGCCGAATTGGATCAGGTCTCGCCCGAAATCCGTAGTCACCCTGCGGTGCTCATGGTTCAAAGCGAATTGTTGTTCGCGGAAAAAAACTGGGAACGGCTGTTGCCGCTCAACGAAACTTTGCTGGGGCAGTATCCCAAGCTGGAATTTCTTTGGATCAACCGCAGCTATGCGCTGCATGAGTTAAAGCGGACGCAGGATGCCTTTGATGCTTTGCTACCCGCTGTCAAAAAGTTTCCAAAACGCTGGCTCATTCGTTACAACCTCGCCTGTTATTGTTCACAGCTCGGCGCGTTGAAAGAAGCGATCCAGTGGCTGCAAAAGGCGATTGAACTCGCGGGCAAAAAGGAAATCAAATCCATGGCGCTGGACGATTCCGACTTGCAGCCGCTTTGGAAAGAAATCCGGGAATTCTGACCGTCACGTCAACCGAGCCGCGGCAAAACCCGTTGGCAAATCGTCTGCCCGATGGCCAGCGACGCGGTCGCGGCCGGTGACGGCGCGTTGATGACGTGCAACATGCCCGGCGCTTCCACGAAATGAAAATCTTCGACCAGCTTACCATCCGGCGTCATTGCTTGCGCCCGCACGCCAGCGCCGCCCGGTTCGATGTCTTCCGTGCGGATTTCCGGCACCAGCTTTTGCAGCGAGCGCGTGAACTCGGCGCGTGAAAGTGAGCGGCGAATTTCATAGCCACAGAGACTTGGATATTTCGCCAGGAATTTCCACAGGCCGGGAAAGGACAGTGACTCCACAAAATCTCGCAGATTAAAATCCGTCCATTTGTAGCCTTCGCGCGCGAAGGCCAGCACCGCGTTCGGCCCGGCCTCGATGCCACCGTGGATGAGTCGAGTAAAATGCACGCCGAGAAACGGGAACTTCGGATCAGGCACCGGATAAATCAAATTGCGGACGAGGTGCTGCCGCTCCTTTTTGATGACATAATACTCGCCGCGAAACGGGACGATTTTGGCCGTCGGCTTTTGCCCGGATATTTTGACCACCCGGTCAGCATGCAATCCGCCGCACGCGACCACAAATTTTGCGCCGAAATTTCCGGCGGAAGACTCCACTACTTTCTTAACGCCGGCGGAAATTATTTTTTCAACGCATGCGTTAAGCTTGATTTCTCCGCCCGCTTTGCGGATGAGTTCGCCGAGCTTTTCGCAGACGGCGGGATAATCCACGATGCCTTCCTGTGGCACATGAATCGCAGCGAGGCCGGCGGCATGCGGCTCGATTTCTTTGATTTGCTTCGGATTCAATTTGCGCAACCCTTGCAAGCCGTTGGCGTTGCCACGCGTCCAAAGGTTTTCCAAACGCTCCAGCTCGTTTTGCTCCGTGGCGACGACAATTTTTCCACACTGCTCATGCGCGATGCCATGTTCGCGGCAAAACGCTACCATCTGTTGCAAGCCCTGCACGGCGCAGCGCGCTTTTTCTGAGCCGGGTTTGTAATAAAGTCCCGCGTGCAACACACCGCTATTGTTGCCGGTCTGATGTGCGGCGAGCTTGGATTCTTTTTCGAGCAGCAGAATTTTCAATTGCGGCCTCGCCTCCAAAAGTCGATACGCCGTCGCCAAACCAACAATCCCGCCACCCACAATGACCGCGTCGTATTTCATTTATTCTTGCCGTCTTTGGACAGGAAGCCGACGGCCATCGCCTTGCCGTCACTGGCGACCATACCGAGGAAGCGGAATAGCCGACGGAAAAAATTCAACTCAGGCCAGGCTATCAGGACTTCTTTTGCGAGTTTGTCTGCTTCGGAATTTTTACCAAGCGCGCGGAGACATTCCACCTTCATGTCCTGTGCCTGCCGCACGCGCAGATTTGACATTAGTGTGGCGTCAATAAATTTCAACGCCGCTTCGTATTTCTTGTCGGCGATACGCTGCTGCGCGTAGCCGAGCATCTGCGCGACGGCGGCAGCCTCTTTTTGGAAATATGCCGGGTTAAATGCGCGCCGTTCTTCCGGCGTGTGCAGCGTGAAGCGCTCCTCCTGAAACACCGCGTAGAGGTCGGAAAACTTATCTTGGGATTTTTCCAGTTCGGCGGCGCGCTGCTCCATTTTTTCCAAAGCGGTCTTTTTGCTGTCCGGGTCAAGGTTCATGGCATTAATCAATTTTTTGGCGGAGTCCTTACGCTCGTCCAGCGCGAGTTGAAAAAATCGCGCCCAGAAAGGCAGGTCGCGCATCCGCCGGGTTTTGCCCTTGCCGCCAATAGGCCGAACCACAATCGGCAGCCACGCATAGCGCCCGGCCATTTCGCCAATCTGGTGAACCCAGCGGTCGTCATACCAAAACGGAAAGTGTCCGCAGAACAATGACTGCAAAGTCTCCAGCCAGTTCCAGCCGAAGACTGGATAGGTGCAGGTGTCGGCCGTCATCGGATCGTGCGGGCTGGCGAGAAAAATACCGTCGGGAAATGTTGCGGCGGTCTCGCGGAGAATGTTATCCCAGCCCGGCGTGTCGAAGCGAACGTCGTCGCCCAGCACCATAAAAACTTCCGCCGTGCGACCGGAAACCTCCCAGAGAATCTGCTGCATCTGGCCGAGGCCGGAAGTCTGCTGGCCGATGTGCCAGTGCAGTTGCACGCCCGCGTCGTTCAAAGTTCCGTCAGCAATCGCCTTGCGCGTGACGGCGTCGTCTTCGTCAACGTAGAGCCAGAGGGAAACTTTGTCTTTTTGGACCGTGTGCTGTTTCAGCGCGGTGAAAACTTCCGCGAGCATGTGCGGCCGCCCGCGCGTGGCCATGATGAGGCAGATTTCGCCGCGATGGATCTGCGCCGGATTCATGCGTCGGCAAATTTGCGCCGGTCTTTCACGGCGTCGTAATTTTTTGCATACCATGCCACGGTGCGGCGGATGCCAGGCGCGAGTTCGTGGTTCATTACGATGCCATATTTTTCGCGGAGCTTGGTTGCATCTACAAATTTTTCCTTCGCGCCGGTATAACGGCTGGAGTTGAAAACCACCTTGCCCTGATAGCCCGCCGCTTCGCACACGGTCAACGCCAGCTCGCGAATCGTTTTACCGCGACCAGGCGCGAGATTGACGATGTCGCGTTCCAATTTCGGCGCAAGCTCCAGCAGGCTGCCAACAAAATCTTTCACGTCGGCCAAGTCGCGGACCTGTGTGCCGTCGCCCCAGATTTCCACTTCCGATAGATTCATTTTCACCGCTTTGACAAAGCGGCCGATGAGCGCTGACGGAACATGCGCGGTGGCTTCGTTGAAATCATCGTCCTCGCCATACATCGCGGGTGGGATGAGATAATTTCCATTCAGTTTGAACTGGTCGTTGTAAGCGAGGATGCCGGTGTAAAGCATCCGCTTGGTCGCGCCGTAGGAATAAACGCTGCCGTGAATAGCCCCGTCAAAAATCTTGTCTTCCGTCATCGCCTGCGCCGAGCTGGGATACGCACACGATGCCCCGAGTGCGATGAACTTTGCCTGCGGAATAGATTGCCGCCACGCTTCGAGCGTGTGGTTGTGGATGAGATTGTTGATGTAAAACTGCTCGGCCGTGTGCTTGGCGGGAAACTCGCCCGCTGCCTGAAAGCTGGCAAGGTGGATGATGAGCGTGGCGTCGCGGTGCGCGGAAAAAACCGCCTCGGCGTGTTCCCAGCGGGTTAGATCAAACTGCCGTTTGCCAAAAGCAAAATGGGGGATGCCGCGCGCAGTTAATTCCTGCTGCAAATGTCTGCCAACAAAACCTGTGCCGCCGGTGATGAGAACTTTCATGCAACACAGGTCGGTTCAATCGCCAAGCAATTTGCGTTTGAGCTTGATGCTTGCCATTGCCTCGACATTTTTGCGCTGCTGCGGGCCGAAAGTTTTTTCCACCGACTGTAAATAAACCGGATTCGTGAATAAGTGCGCCATGCCTCGTCGCGGAATTTCAGCACCTGCGCAGCGGATAGGTGTTTGGTTGGCAGCGGCTCGCTGTCATAGGAAAGAAATCCATAGCCGCTCGGTGAGGAGGGCAGTTTCCAGCCGTTCGCCTTGGCCGTGTAATAAAGCGGACTGCCGGGCAAAGCCTGGCACGGATACATGTTGGCCATTTCCGTATTCAGTTCCAGCGCGAGGTCGAGTGTCTGCTGCATCGTCTCATGCGTGTCCTCTGGGAACCCAAAGATGTAGTTCGAAATGACATACATGCCGGATTCACGGACGGTCTTGATGACTTCGCGGATGTTGACGTCCTGAAAGCTACCCTTCGAAACCTCACGGCGGACGGTTTGGTTGCCGGCTTCGACACCCAGCGCGAGCCAGTTGATGCCGGCCTTGCGGAATTTTTCGAGATACTGCGGCCGCACTGTATCAATCCGTGAATAAGTCCACATCCGCAAATCGAGCTGCCGTTCAATGAGACCATCCAGCAAAGGCTCGTAGTAATTCTTGTTAAGGAAAAACATCTCGTCCGATACGCGAATGGTTTTTGCGCCCATCGAGGCAAGCTTTTCGAATTCCTTCACCATGAACTGCGGCGACCAGAATCGCATGTTCGGTGAGTTAGCGGAGACGACACCATCCGCATTGTCCGTGCGGTTTACGATATTGATCATGCAGAAGTCGCACTTGAACTTGCAGCCTAGAGACGTGTAAATCGCGGCGAACGGCGTGCGCAAATCATGGTTGAACTCCGCGTGCCAGAAATGCGCGCGATACAAGTCGAGCGGCTTGTTTTTATAGGGCAGCAAATCCCATGCGTAGCCCGGCAAGTCGGTGTCCATCCGTTCATTCGGAACGACCATCTCCGGCGGATTCAAGACGGGCACGCCGTTTTGCTTGTGGCCGATACCCTTGACTTTATCCAAGCTGGAAACCAAATCCGTCCGCAGCAAGTTTTGCAGCGCATAGACGCCCTCGTTCAGCAAAATGAAATCCACTTCCGGCAGCGCAATTACTTCCATTGGCAGCGCGCTGGTGTGCGAGCCGACGAAGCAAGTTTTTGTGTTGGGATGCGCTGCTTTTAGTTTTCGGGCGAGAGAAGTCGCGCCGATCATGTTGGTCGTGCCGGAGTTCGGGTTTTGTCCGTAAACCACAAAGCATATGAGCCGCGCAGGCATTTCACTGATGCGCTGGACCGATTGCTCTTCCGATAGGCGTTCCGCGCCACAGTCAAGTATGTTTACTCCGAACCCTTGCGAGCGGCAGGCTTGCGCGAGCAGCAGTGCCCACGTAGGTGGTTCAATCGCCGAGAAATCTTTGCTTAAGTCTTGGTAAGCCTGCGCTGATGAGTCCGCGTTGACAAACAGGACGTCGAGGGGGCGGTTCATAATTTCAAATTGAATTCAGCAGTTCGCAGAGCGCCTTGATTCGATCGGTTGCCAAATCTGGATAATTACCGATGTAAGCGCCGAAGAAATGGACGTGATTGACCTGCGGATAATCTTCCGCGCAGTCGAACTCGCGGCGCAGAAATGGCTGGCGCAATTGGTTGCCGCCACCAGACAGACCGCGGCGGAATTCAATCTTGCGTTCGCGCAACTTGGCTTCGATGCGATCCCACAAAGCTTGGTTTGCTTCGCGCAGAACGAGCGTGAAAGCGTAGTTCACGCTACCTTCGCGGTCAAAGTTGGTGTAAAACTTTTTCGGGTCGAGGTTGTCGAGAAAGACGTTTTGATTGCGCATGCGCTTTTCGTTGTTCGCGTCGAGGCGTTTCAACTGCGCGCGACCGAGAACGGCGTTGAGTTCCGTGCTGCGGACGTTGTAAGCGGGGAACGCGAAGATAAAATCAGGATTCAAATCCGGGAAATCAGATTTGTATTTTGCCTTCAATGCGTCGTCCTTGCTCTCGCGCACCATGCCGTGCGAGCGCATCATGCGGAGCGTTTCGTAAAAATCAGAATCGTTCGTGCAAACCATGCCGCCTTCGATGGTGCTCATGTGGTGCGCGTAGTAGAACGAGAAGTTTGACGCGAAACCGAGGCTGCCCAGACGCTTGCCTTGAAACGTCGCGCCGTGCGATTCGCAAACGTCTTCGATGATCGGTATGTTGCGCTTCTGGCATTCGTCAATCAACGTCTGGTCGAGCGCATTGAAACCGAGGACGTGCGTGATGAATACGGCGCGCGTGGAGGAATTCAATTCCGCCAAAACCTGTGTGATGTCCATGCCGAGCGTGCGCGGATTGATGTCCACGAACACGGGATCAAAACCGGCTTGAATGACGGAGGCGATGTCGGAAACCCACGTGAGCGTCGGCACGATGACTTCGCCGGCGCCAAATTTTTCCTTGAGCGCAGCCATCGTGATCTGGTTCGCGGAGGAACCAGAATTCACGAACACGCTGTGCTTCACGCCGAGCCATTCGGACCATTCCTGCTCGAACGCGATGACGTTCTTCGATTGGGTGAGAATCGGGTCTTCCTGTTTGAGAAATTCAATCAGCGCATCGAGGTCTTCGCGCGGAATGTTATTCTGCATCAAGGGCCAGTCGCGCAAATTCGCGGCGGTCACGGGTTCACTTTTCGCTGTAGTAGTCGCCATATTCAACAATGATTGTGCTTTTACCGTCCGTGCGCGTCAGCGCCTTTTCGTAGGCCGGAAAAATATGTTCAGGTTCGTCGAGGCGGATGACCTCGATGTTTTTACACATCAGCCGGAAAGCTTCTGTGAAATCGCCGACATGCTGGTGCTGCGGGTGCAGCGGACGTTCCGAGCCGATGCCGGTGCGGATGATAACCTTGGGCTGGTAGCCGCCGTCGGACATCGCGGAAAGTTTGTCGAGGTGGCTAACCACCTGGCTGACGGCGCAGAGCAAAAAGTTCCAGCGCGGATAGATGCTTACGGGCACCAAGCCATTCAGCGCCATGCCGATGGACATGCCCATCTGCAAATCTTCCGTCACGGGCATCTCCAAAAGTTTTGCGCGATCCACATTTTTTAGCGTGTTCGTCATCGCTGTGCCCGCGCAGGCCACCGCCTGGCCGAGAAACAGCGTGCGCGGATCGCGCGCGAGGAATTCCATCGAGCGGCTAAGTTCGTCAAAATACTTCATGCGAAAATAAAATTAAAATTGGACGCGCTGGCCGGCTCCGGCGTGCGGGTATTTGGTTTCGTATTTGTAGAACGTCACCAACGGATGCCTGTCGTTTTCGTAGGTGAGAACTTTTTGCGCCCACGCTTCGCGCGTGTCGGTGCAGACGGACTTGCCGTTGTCTTCGACGATGAAGCGAATCGGTAACTGATGATTGTAGGAATACTTCACGCTCTCGTGAAAAATCCCCGTCTCGCTCGTCATCTCGCCCGCGAAGCAATGAACCATGCCTTTTTCGCCTTTGCGCTTGAGGCTCAAGGCCGCTCCAACTGCAATCGGTATAATGCCGCCGACGATGGCCGAAGAGACGATGCGTTGTTTTGGAAAGCAGAGAGAAATGGAATGGCCGGCGAGAATTTCCGACTTCAACTCCTCACGCGGCACGCCTTTGAGCAGGCATTGATAATGACTCCGCCACGAGCAAAAAACCCAGTCTTCCGGCTTCACGTCGCGAAAGAGTTCAATCATCTTTTCCTCGTTGCCGTAATAAAGATGAATGGGCGCGCGGATTTTTGCGGCGTTAAACAAATCCGCAATCTCCGTCTCAAAGGCGATTAAATCTTGGGCGGTCATGGAGCAGACAGCTTGCCGCACCGACGTAACAGGGTCAAGTTTTGACGCGCCCGAAAGGGTTTGGGCAGGTTAATTTTGCGTGAACTTCAGATGTTGGCACCCGGCGCGCTGGCGTCCAGTTCACGGAAGGCCTCAACCTGTTGCTTATCCCGCGCCTTGTCGTGTGCGGAGTAATCCTCCTCCAGCTCATGAAAAATCACCTGGCTGCCGCCAAACTCAAACTTGAACGGCACATGAATCAACCGGCTCAGCTGCTTCTTGATTTTGGCGTGCTTCGCTGGTGCCGCGAACACGAGCAAAAATCCGCCTCCGCCCGCGCCGAGCAGCTTTCCGCCCAGCGCGCCGGCGGAGCGCGCCGCCTCGTAGGCCGCATCCACCTGATCATTGGAAATCTTGTCGCTTAAACTACGTTTCGCGAGCCACGCTTCGTGCAACAACTCGCCGAATGGCGCGAGGTCTTGGCCGCTGTTCAGGATTTCGCAGCCTTTGTCCACGCAGTCACGCATCTTGTTCAGCAGCGCCACGCGGTCGGCGAGGCTCGGCACAAAACTTGTGGCTACCGTGGCCGCCGTGCGCTTGATGCCGGTGTAAAAAAGCATCAGATGCGAATTCAATTCTTCAATTCGCTCGTGGGTCAACGTCATCGGTTGCACGGAAAATTCGCCGTTCTGGAAAAAGCTGATGCGGTTCAATCCGCCGTAAGCCGCGCAAACTTGATCCTGCGAACCGACCATTTCTTTCAGCATCTCCTGCTCAATGTGGATGCTTTCCGCCGCGAGCTGCTTTTTGCCAACCGCCCGGCCCTGCAAGGCATAAAGTGCGTTGAGCAAACCGACGGTAAACGCCGAACTGGAACCCATGCCGCTGCGGCCCGGCAGGTCGCCGTCGTGATGGATTTCCACACCGCGCGCGAGCTTGAGAAAGCGCAGGGTCTCGCGGGCCGAGGGATGCTGGATTTCCTCCGGCTTCTGGCAGTTCTCGATTTTGGAATAAACGACGCGGATGCGATGCTCGAAAAACGGCGGCAGATAGCGGCACGTCAGGTAGCAGTATTTGTTGATGGTGGTCGCAAGCACTGCGCCGCCATGCTGCCGATACCACGCCGGATAGTCCGTGCCGCCGCCGAAAAACGAAATGCGAAATGGGGTTCTGCTGATAATCATAGCTGCGACTCAAAAGTGTTGAACCGAAAACTACTGGCTGCGATTTATCGCCACAAGTTGTTAAATGCTTAATTTGCCCCGCGCCACCGCCGCCAGCAGTGCCGCCCAGTTGCCGGCGCTGTAGAAATCCGGTTCCTGTAGGAGCGATTTCAAATCCCTTGTCCAGAGCACACAGTTCAAGCCAGCTTCAATCTCCGCCGCCGGTGCGGGAGTGGCATTGCCGGCGAAATAACACCAAATCCGGTTTGTAAACCGCCCGGGCGAGGGCGATATGTTGGCGAGCAATTCAAATTTTTCCGCGCCGTGGCCGGTCTCTTCCAGTAACTCCTTCCGCGCAGCCTGTTCCGGCGTCTCGTCTTGCTCAACGTGGCCGGCGGGCAGTTCCAAAGTCATTTTCGCGACCGCATGGCGGAACTGGCGCACGAGCAGCAGTTCCTTATTCTCCGTCACCGCGATGATGCAGACAAAGTCCGCCGAATTGATGGAGTAGTTTGGATGTTTTCCACTGCCCGCCGCTTCCTGCACTTGAAACCAGGGCGTGGCATAAACGGTTTTTCGCTCTGGGAATTTTTCGCACATACGATTCATTCCGCGAAGTGCGCGCGGTTTTGTCGGATGAAGCCTGCCGCCTGCGGCAGCGATTCCGGCGTGCCGATGTCGAGGAACGGCGCTTCGCTCAAAACAGCTTTTAATTTTGCGCCGCCGCTGATGAGCGCGGGAAAAACATCCAGTTCAAAACTCAATGGCAATTTCGCCGGGAATTTTTCCAGCGCGGCAGCGCGAAAAAGATACACGCCGGCGTTGATGTCGCCCGCGCCGGGTTTCTTTTCATTGAAGCCGGTCAAATCACCATCAGCATTCGCCGAAATCGTGCCGAAGCGCGCGGCGTCGGTCATCGGCACACCGAGGATTGCACCATCATTTTCCGGATGATCAAGTGAATTGAAAAACTTTTGCAACGGCGCGACGACAAGTGAATCGCCATTTAAAACAATCCACGCGGCAGGTTTTTCTTTGACAGTGTTTGCGGCATTTAGAAATCCCCCCGCCGTGCCAAGCGGTGTGGTTTCGGGAACGCAAGTGACGCGGATATTTTTCACTGGCTGCGGCGCGAAATGTTTTCCCACCGTTTCCGCGAGGTGGCCGGTGGAGAGAATCACATTGCGAATGCCCTGCGTCGCTAGATAGCGCACGACCCATTCGACGAAGGGCTTGCCGTTAACCGGAGCCATCGGCTTCGGCAACTCACCTAGCAGATGCTTGATGCGGGTGCCGAACCCGCCGGCGAGGACGACGGCGGTGATTTGTTCGGGACGGACGCTCACAAGCGTCAGACGTTGGAGTAAATCGTGTTCCGCAAAATCGTGAACCCCTTGATGAGTTCCACGATGCCGCGATCCAAGCCCCATTCCGGTTTAAAGCCGGTGCCGGCGATGCGCGCGTTGCTCACGATATAGTCGCGCTTGTCCGGGTCTTCGCCGATGGGTGCTTCGACATACACAAACTTCGGCAAATGTTTTTGAATCACCGCGCAGAGTTCAAGCTTGGAGAGGTTCGCGTCGTCGAGGCCAACGTTGTAGGGCTTGCCTTTCATTGACTCGAAATTGGCGATGCCGTGCGTGAAGGCGCGAGCCACGTCGCGGATGTGAATATAATTGCGTTTGAAATGGCCTTCAAATATCAGCACCGCACGGTCATGAAGCGCGCGATAAACAAAATCGTTCACCAGCAAATCCAGCCGCATGCGCGGCGAGCAGCCGAACACGGTGGCGAGGCGAAAGCTGATGCTGTTCTCGCGGGACAAAACGGCTTCCTCGGCTTTCACCTTGGTGACGCCATAAGTTGAGATCGGGCGTAACGGCGTTTCTTCGGTGCAGAATTTTCCTTTTTCGCCGACGCCATAGCCGCTGTTCGTGACGGGCATGATAACCCATTGCTGTTTGCCCGCGAGCCGGCAGATCATTTCCACCGCGTGCTGATTGGTGGAAGTGGTTGCGAGCGAATCTGTGTTGCACAGCGGCACGCCGACGAGCGCGGCGAGCGGGATTATGAGGTCGTGCTTGGCGATGAGTGGTTTCACAACCGATTCTTCGCGGCAGTCGCCGCGCACAACGGAAAATTTCTCGTTGCCGCAGACGTCCATCAGCGAGTTCTGGTTGAAGTAAAAATTGTCCAGCACGGTGACTTCGTGACCTTGTGCGAGCAAGGTGGGCGTGAGGACGGAGCCAAGATAACCGGCACCGCCGGTGATGAGTATTTTCATAGGTTAAAATTTATTTAGTGGCGGGAGTGTGTGTTTTTCGCTTCAGAAAAACAAGCAAACCTGCTAGGGCGGCAGCCGTGAACAAGCCGGCGAGAGTGACATAAAACGGCCGGTTGGGCAGGGTGAAATCGAATTTAACGAGGTGAC
Organism: uncultured Verrucomicrobia subdivision 3 bacterium; assembly: GCA_903889895.1. Classification (GTDB taxonomy): domain Bacteria; phylum Verrucomicrobiota; class Verrucomicrobiia; order Limisphaerales; family UBA11358; genus UBA11358. The sequence goes on from CAISYZ010000089.1 coordinate 64,481, forward strand.
GTCCGGGCGGCACCTGCACGCCGCGCATAAGGTAGTTGCAGCGCAGCAGTCCCGCTGGCTGGTCATCCACCGTGACGTGCCAGCCGGAATCGTATTTGTCATTGACTAGCAAAACTGACGGGACGGTGGCATTCGCCTCAAAGACAATTGTCTTCGGCGAGTAGCTTTTGAATTCCACGGTGCCGGTCGCATCGTTGGTGGCCACGGCGGCCAAGCCGGGTTGGGGCGTGGAAATCAAAACGGTTTTGGCGGGGTCGAATTGCAGGTCGGCCAGGGTTTTCAAATTCGCCTGGTCATTGGTGTTAACCAGCCAGTTGGCATAAAGTTTTGCACGTGGCAGGGCACCGGTGAATTCAATGAGCGCGTAGCGGCCGTTTTCATTCGGCACGGCGGTGAGTTCTTCCAACCGTTGTGGCTGAAGGATGCCGGGCTTGGGCACGACTTCGAAACGCTGCACGAAATGAAACCGGTGCTGCACGGGGTCGATCTGCTGGTTCATCACCTCGAGATAGCCTGCGGGGCCGAGCAGGTAGCGGGTGTTGGATAATTCCCAACGGCGGGCCAAAAGCGGCGCGGAGTCCGCCGTGCCACGCGGTGAAAGGGCTTCAAGGTAGGACTTTAAATCTTCCGGCATGCGCGGCATCTGGATGATGTCGAGGCACTGGATGTTGTAATAAGGGAAGTGATGCTGCATCCATTCGATGCGATAAAGCTGATCGAATAGTTCCATGCCTTCCGGCGCGCGGAAGGGGAGGCCGGCGACGCGGTGTTCATAAGGTTTGTTCCGCAGAAAATCCAGAATGGGATTCAGCGAGCCGACCTCGTATTTCTGCTTGTAGTCCCAGTGGACAACATAGGGCAAATCCGCGCGGCTCAAGTCAAACAACATGAAGCCGCCCAGCAGCAGGCTGCCCAGCCGCACGCGCGAGCCTGAAAAATAACCGGTGATTGTCAACTGCACCAGGAGCAGCGCCACTGCCAGCAGTCCGATGAACCAGCCAACTTGGCCGAGACTGAACGCGGCGATTTCCCGCGCGAAATTTTCATCGGGATAACCCACTTTTTGGAGGTAGGTGACGAGGGCGTTTTGCTCGCTTGCAAAAATCAACCAGCCCAAAACGCTCGCCATAAATACACCCGCGCAACTCACCGTCCATTTGCGCTCAAAGGCGCTGGCGCGTGCCCACCAGGTGCCGGTAGGTTTGGATTTCGTCTCCGGTTGCCGTTGGCTCAAGGCATGAACGCCATAGGCAAACAAAATCACCAATGCCCAGGTGAAGAAAATTAGGAATTTGGTGGGGTTTCGTATGGTTGAAAAATAGGGCAGCTTGTAAAGCGTCCCATAAAACATCGGCGCAAACCGTCCCCAGGCAAGCACAAGGGAAATGACCAGCACAGCCGTGAAAAACCAGATTATCCTTTTTTGCCGGTCGGAATAGGGCGAGTTCTTTTTTCGCATTGATTGGGCAATTGCCCACGCCACCAGCAGACAGACGAGAACGCCGCAATAATCTCCACCACCGGTGAAGCGCATAAAGCCTGCCGGCAGTTGCCCCGGCGCGCCGCTGTCAAGGAAACGGTCAAGCGTCGGATCCCGGCCGATGCCGCCCCAATAAACGCCGCCTTCGAACCATTTTTGAGCCAAGGGCATCATGTCCTTGGGCGTATCCATTTTGTAGCCAAAGATGCCGGGGACAAAAATAGTTACCGTTTCGAGCTTGGGTAGACTCCATTGCGTGGCCCAGTCCCAGTGTTGCAACTTGGTTTCGCTGTCCTGCGCGGTTCCGGCGATGCCCTGGATCTGCGTTCCCACCAGTGAAACGACGGTTTGCGTGGCGATGAATCCAGCAAAGATGGCAATGATTGCGATGCGGCCAAAACCCGCAGCCATCCGGGTGAACAGCGCCCCTTCATAACTGATGATGGCGTCATAGAATACAAACGCGGCCACAAAGATGCTGAAAATGGCGCCAATGTCCGCCGCTTCCATGACATTGAGGCCGACAGCAAAACCGGCCAGCGCCGTCTTGATCCAACGTTCCAAGCGGGGCGTTGTCGAATCGTTAGAAATCACCAACGCCAGCGCCAGAAAAACCATGCTGAACGCATCCAGTTGGCCGGACACCCCCCAACAGGCGGTTGAGAAATAAGCGGAGTTTAAGGCGGTCGCCAATGCGCCCATGGTGCAGGCGAACTGGGAAAGTTTGAGCTGATAAAACAAAACCCACGCGCTCATGCCGAGAATCAGTAGAGTGACCGGCGCGAAAAATTTGGCGTAGCCCAGCGGTCCCAAAATCCACCGGCAAATGCCGTTGATGTCAATCGGCCACGCACCGCCGCCGCCGCCGACGTCATTCAAATCATCCCAGACACCGGAGAAAGCCGCCGGCAACTGGCACCAGGCGGCATTTTGCGTGCCCAGCGGACCGTCGTTGGAAAAATGCACATAATCCGGTAGAAAGCTCCGGTAAAACAAGGCGGTCAGGATGACCGCCAGCAGCAGCAGGATTTTCATCACTGAGGCGCGAGCGGATGTAGCAAAGGGCATAGTAAAAGTTTCTGAAAAAAAGTGTCTGCGTTATTGTCTTTAATGTGGCCCACTATTTCCTATGACCCGCCGTTAGCGTATCTGTTCAAAAGCGCTCGGCCGCAGCCTTTAAAATAAAAGTGGCTGGATAATTTGGACGAAAACGGAAAATCCGCAATCCTTTTGCGCCTGCCGGCCACATTTTCCTTTTCGCCAGCGGCGCTATCGGCTTAAATCCGCGTTCCATTCATAATGAAAAGCCATGAGATTCAACTGCTGTTGAGCGAAAGTAATAAGGATTGGGTGCTGGCCAATCCGGGCACCGTCAGCCCGCGAATCGTCAAAGCCCGGCAGATTTTTTCGCGGATGAATCCCGGGCAGGTCATATTGGACGTGGGCTGTGCCGACGGCGGCATCCTCAAACCGTTGGTGGGTCCCCACGAAATTCACGGGGTCGAGATTACGCCTTGGTTGGTTGAATTGGCGCTTAAAAATGGTGTGAAGGCTGTCCGCCACAACATCGAGGCCGAGCCGTTGCCATATGCAAACGCACGTTTTGACGCCGTTTTTTGCGGCGAAACCATTGAGCATCAGGTGGACACCGACTGGCTGATGTTCGAGATTAACCGCGTGCTCAAACCCGGTGGCAAACTCGTGTTGACCTTTCCCAATATCCGCACTTTATTGGGTTTGGCCATGATGCTGTTCTTTGATCTGCCGCCGATGTATGCCGCGCGCTACCGTTCGGCGCATTTCCGTGATTTCACCCTGCGCCTCATCAAGGTGGTGCTCGCGGCGCACGGTTTCCGGGTGGAACGCACACAGGGCAGCGCGTTTTATCTGCCCAAGCTGAACGAATTCTGGTCGCCCGTTGCCACCTATTTTCCCTCCTGGTCGCACACGGTCATTGTTGAGGCAGTCAAGGAATCAGAATCTGTTTATTCCAAGGAATCCGTGCTGCCCGTGCGGCTCTACTGACATGGGAATTGACATCAATTCTGCAAAGTTCCTGGTTTCGACGCGTAAACGCGGCGTAAATTTCGGAGATGTTCTGATGATTGGTCGTCAGGACTTGAACGTCTATCCCGCCAAAATGCGCGGATTGCTGGCTGCGGCTGGTTACTCCGGCGAGCTTTTCGCGCCCGGCGCAGCGGACAGCGGATTTGGTGAGCCGGTCTTCAAAGCTTTGGGAGCGCGAAGTATTTCCTCGCTGGACGCCTCTGCCTTTGAAGGCGCGGAATATGTCCACGACCTCAACCAGCCGGTTGACGGCCAGCTCAAGCAGAAATTCGACTTCGTGTTCGATGGCGGCACTCTGGAACACGTATTCAATTTCCCGGTGGCGTTGCAAAACTGCATGGAAATGCTGCGTCCCGGCGGTAGCTTTATCACCCACACCTGTGCAAACAACTGGTGCGGCCACGGCTTCTACCAGTTCAGCCCGGAACTTTTTTACAATGTTTTGAGCGCGGAGAACGGCTTTGTCGTCGAGCGTATGATTCTTCACGTCGTCGGCCCTTACAACCGCTGGTATGAAGTCGCCAGCCCGCAGTCCATTCGGTCGCGCGTGGAGCTCTTCAACAGTTTCCCGTTGCAGCTTTTGGTTCACGCTCGGCGCACGCAAGTCGTCCCGCTCTTCGCCAAAACCCCGCAGCAGGGCGATTACACGGTGCGCTGGGCCGGGCAAAAGGCCGGCGAAGGCAAGGCGCTCGCGGCCACGCGCCCCGCGCTTGCCAAGGTGTTACCCGGCGTGGCTCGGCTGGGCAACGTGCTCAAGAACGGCTGGGCCATGTGGCACGGCAACTCACTCGGCAACCGGAAAAAATTCCGGCCCGTCTCTAAAGATTGACCTTCAAGGATTAATTTTCCCATGCATCACGGCCACCAAATTGTCGCCGGTTTGAAATGAGCGAAAAGCGTTCAGCCATTGTCACCGTGGCGTTCGGTCACTCCACCGAACATCTTGACCACACGTTCTCCAGCTTTGCCATCAACCGTGGCGTGCCGCTGCACGCGTTCATCATCGGCACGGAGTTGCCGAAGCGACGGCTGGAAAACATTGAATATCACCTCGTCGCGCCCGTGCCGGATTTTTCGCATCCGCTCCGCGAAATCTATTTCCGCCGGCTGGAACTCATTGACCGGCTCGACGTGGATTTTGCGCTGACGGTGGATTCCTACGATGTGCTGTGCCTCCAGCCGCTGCCGCCGTTTGAAAACCTGCTGGGCGACGCCGATGTGGCCGCGTGCGTAGAGCATCAGGGCAGCCGCTACATTTTGGGCCAGGGCTACACGGCCAATTTCCTTAACGGCGGCGTATTCTTATGGAACGTTCCGCGCAGCCGCGACATCCGCGCAGAAATCGTCGCCCGTGGCCGCGCACATTTTCGCACCATTGCCGACGACCAACATTGCCTTAACGAAGTCATCCAGACGAAGCACATTGACCGGCTGCGCATTTTGCCCTGCCAGTATAATTACCGCTGCCACCTTGCACCGGTTCGTCAACGCGGATGTGCCACGGTTCCGCATTTGGATGGCGTAAAAATTTTCCACAATGCGGCCTGCATGGAAGCAGCCAAAAAACTCCGGTCGGTAAAGGCTGTCGCCGCGCTTCCGGCCTTGCCGGTGGATGCACGACCGCTGACTCCCCGCGAACAGTTTTGGCGCAGGCTGCGGAACCGTTTCCAGCCGTGGATTGTCAAATGATCAATAATCAAAGCCTGCCGCCATCTGAATATGAATAAATACGCCCACGCAATGAAGCACGGCATAGCCAGTCTGGTTGGCTGGTTTCGGTTTCGCTCTGTGCATCCTGAATTTGCCGGCGAACTGCTCCGGCGGCGCTGGCGGTATTTTGCCCGCCGTGAATTTATTCCGGGGCTGGTTACACCCGATGGGTTTGTCTTGCAGACACCGGACACGCTGATCGCCTATTGGTCCATGTTTGTTGAGCGCGAACTGTTTGGCCGTGAGTGGATCAACGCATTGCAATCCGCCGATAAGCCGTTGGTGTTGGATGTGGGTGCCAATGCCGGATTGTTTTCGCATCTGGCATTCTGTTTCAACCCGCGCGCCGAAATCATCGCGTTTGAACCGCTCCCGGTGATGGTTGAGCGTGTCAATGGGCAGAAGCAGCGCAACCAAATGAATCTCACCTGTGTCGCGAAAGCCGTCGGGCGCAGCCCCGGCACGGCCACGCTGGAAAGTCCGCACGGCTACGATGGCACTTCGCGCATCTGCGTTTCCGGCAAACCGTCCGGCCAGACCTTCCAAGTCGAAGTCACCACGCTTGATCAGGAATTGAAAGGACGTTCCGTGCTGGTGATGAAAATTGACGTGGAAGGTTTCGAGGATGAAGTCATCGCCGGTGGCACCGAAACCTTGTCCCGCACGAAGTTTCTCATCATTGAAGCGCACGACCAAGCCCGTTGCGACCAGCTAACGCGTCTGCTGGGTCCCGGTTGGCATCGGCAGAAGCTGGGTTCCAGCGATTACCTCTTCTCGCGGGTCTGACAACGCCTGGAAACCACCGGCAGCCAGTGTTTAATTATTTTTGTTAAACCGGAAAACTTAATCCTGCCAAGCGGGGGTGAAATTCTCAACTTCCCCGGCCGAACACCTGACCTAATTCCCCCGCCGCTGGAACCGAGGATGGCAATCCCAGAGCCGGGGATTGTAATTCCAGCCTCATGTATTGGCCGGTTGCAGCCTGGAAAGGCAATCCCCAAGCCTTGTTTTCCATAATTATTTGCTAGTCGCCGTTGATTCCGCCACCGAATCTCCCATTATAGAAAGGCGACATCCCTGGCGCAGGTGTGGGCGGCGGCGGCAGCGGCTGCCCGCCATTTTGGTCAATGCAGACGGATCTGATTTCGTCAGCGGTAAGCGCGCGATTGTAAATGGCCAACTCATCCATCAGCCCGGAAAAGAACCGGTTGGAAGTCCAGTCGCCGGGATTGCCTGGCCGGTAGCTCGAAAGCAGACCTTTGGTGAGCAGGGAAAAGCTGCCCCACGGCCGTTGCGCCACAATGCTTCCGTTCACATACAAAATCAGAAGGCCGCTGTGCTTGTCGTAAGTGACGGCGATATGTTGCCATGCGTTCGCGACCAGCGTGCCGCCCGGCGAGGCGATTTGGACATAATGATTTTCGCTGCTGTCCCTGCCGCTGTTGTCCATGAAGAATCCGCACAAAACGCCTTGGCTTCCCGGATTTTGACCAATCCAAAATTGAACTCCGCCGGGCTGCCATTCCAGAATCGGATGCAGGCCGGTTACATCCGACGGTTTAATCCACGCCGAAATGGTCATCCCATCGCCTTCGCCCACATTCAAAGCCGCGTTCTCTTGAATTTCAAAGTGCGGTGTGGTGCCGCCGAACGAAAACGCCTGACCCACTTTGCCGTCCGCAAAGGTGATGTCGGTCAAGGTTGCGTCGTTGCCGCCCACCGAATCGTGGCCGTCGCCCTCGGCGGACCACAGCGCCACCAAGCCGGCGGGCAGCTTGCCCGGAGCGCGGGTCGCAGACACCGTCAGATGCCGGATGGAATTCACCGCCAGCTCCACTTTGCCGAAACCGGTTTTTACGCGCAGCGTCTCGCTGTCAAACCAGCCGGTTAGCACATCGCCGCTCGTGGTCGTGAGCTTGGCCGAATTGGTGGTGCCGCATTCAATGGCGCGGATGTCCTTCACCGCCAGCTTCAAAGTGCCGAGCAACGCCGAATCAAATTTAAGCTGGTCTTCCACGCTTTGGCCCACCACGCGGGAGCCGTCGCGCAGCTCAACCGTCAGGCGCGGCGACGAATTGTCCGCGGCGGCGGGTTCTGCGTTGGCAATACCAGAAAGCATCAGGGTGGCGATGGGAAGCAGCAGGAAGCGCAGAAGATTTTTCATGGTATAATCGAATCTGGGTTTTGTGCCGGCAGCCGTCAAGTGTTTTAAGGACGCAAATTATTTCTGCGCGGCGGCTAGCAGCTTCTGGAAATTTTCCTGCGCCGTTTCCCAACTCAATTCTTTTTTTAATTTCTCCCCGTCCAGCGCGGCCAGATAATTTTCCCCTGCGCGCTGTTTACGGATTTCGTCCTCGACCGTTTGCTTAAAAACTTCGGCATCGAACGGCGGCACATATCGCACCGCGTCGCCGAACACCGGCGGATAGCAGTCAAGCTTATAGGCGACGACCGGGACGCCCGCCACGAGCGCCTCGCCCACGACGATGCCCCAGCTTTCGTAATAACTCGGCATCGCGAACACGCGGCTGCTTTTGAGTAGACGAAATTTTTCTTCCTCGTTGACCAGCCCGCTGAAAGTCACCTGCTCCGTCAAGCCCAGATCGCGCACGACTGATTCGAGCGCGTCCTTGCTTTTGCCAATGATCACGGCGCGAAAATCCGGCAGCCGCGCTTTCAGCCAAGTTAGCGTCGCGAGCAAATCGGCGATGCCTTTTTGCGGATGCACGCGGCCAACCCAGGCGAGATCGAATTTTTTCGGCTGCGCCGGCACGCGGTTGGCGGTGGCGGTGTCGCTGCCGTTCGGCACGTAACAAAGTTGTTTCGCGTCGTAGCCGAATTTCAGCAAATAATCGCGCATCTCCGGATGACTGTAAGTGACAAAGCCGTTTTTACATTTGCGAAACTGACGCAGCGAAAACTGCTGGCTCATCCAATAATAAAGCGACGCCAGCCGCGTCGGCGTCACGTCCGCGCGGCTCTTGAACAAAACCTGTCGCAGCGTCGGCGCAATCATGCCGAGATACAAAATTTTCACGCGCGCGCGGCAGCGCATCAGCGGAATCGTGTCAAACCAGTAATCCGACATCGCGTAGGCAAGGTCATCGGGTTTTACTTCGTCAAGCTGCGCCATCGCGCCGGCTTGCCGCCGCCGAAAATCTGCCAGCAGGCGGAATTGCCCGGCCAGGCTGCCAACGTCGCCGAGCTTGCCCATGCCGTCGTCCGTCAAAGTCAGGTTCAGCGGGAACTGGTTTTTTTCCAGATACCGCTTCAGCGCGTGGCCGCCAAAAAAATGAATTGGATAACCCGCCGCCAGCACCGCGCGGGCGATAAAATAGAAATAAACATCGCCGCCGCCGATGCCCTCGCCAAAAATCCCGTTGACGAAACACACGACACGCGGAGGTTTTGCGGCGGAAGTTGGAGTGGTGGGTATTTCCATATTAGCGTTCGGATTTGAGGTTTTGTTCCACCTGTAATTCCGCGATGAGCGACTTGTCCTGCCCGCGACGTTTGTAAGTCCACACGCCCCACGCATTGCCGAGGACGCTCGCCGGACACGCCAGCAGATGCCAGAGCCAGCGGAAATCTTGGTCGCGAATAATTCCGCGCGCCGTGTGAAAGACGGGGCCAAAAAATGTGACGCAATAAACCGCCGCCAGCCACAGCGGCACCGGCGGTTTTTCCTTCATCCAGTTCACCGGCATTTCTTCCTGCACGCGGAGAAAATGCACCGTGGCACGCCGGCGTTTCTGCACAAATTTCCAGAGCGTTTGAATGTAGTAATGATGCACGCCGCGCCCGCGCAGCCGCAGCCATTCGCGCTGGCCGTTTTTCATCAGGAACAGCGCGATGTGCGTGTCCTGAAATTTTTCGTTTGCCTGCACCGATTGCAAGTCAGCGCGGCGGAAGACGAAGCCGTTTGCGCCGAGCGGATAGGAAAAAGTATCGGGCGGCAGCATCCAGCGTTCCGCCTCGCCGTCGCGCGCGACGAGCAGCGGATTGGAACTCATTAGCCAGCAAACCGGGTCGCTGATGTGCAGCAACGCGGTAAGATAGGCGCAGAAGGAAGTCATTTTGGGCGACGCTAAATAATACGCCTCCAGGCCGAGCGCCTGCGGATTTTTGGCGAGCGATTCAACGGCGAGCGCAAAATAATCCGCGTGCGTGATTTCATTGTCGGCATCCACAAAAACGACGTATTCGCCGGTGGTGTGCTGGAGCGCGAGGCGTTTGCCTTCCTCCATATTTTTGCCGTTGTCGTCAAGGATTGTCGCGCCGAATTCTTTTGCGATGTCGCGCGTGCGGTCGGTGGAGTGCGCGTCGGCGAGGATGATTTCAATTTGTTCGCGCGGATAATTTTGCCGCGCGATGGAGGCGAGGCAATTTTCCAAAATTGCCGCCGCGTTCAGCGTCGGGATGACGACGCTGATGCGGGGAAATTTTTTGGAGCCGGACGGCATGGGACAAGTCTGGCGCAAACGGCGGGCAAATTCAAACCAGCTTTATTCGATTGGTTTGTGCCGGCGCAGGACATCAAGCCAGATAAGAAATAAAACGGTGAACGCCATGCCGGTGGCAACCGGCATGATGGCCAGCAGCGCGGCCGGTGTTTTACCCATGGCCAGCAAGGCCAGCCAGTAGGTCAGACCCAGCGCGCCAAAGCACAGGGAAACCTTCGTCCAGCGGCTTGCCAGCGCCCAGGTGCCAACGGCCTGTAGCAGTCCGACAAACACCATGGTGGTGGCGAGCGAGCGGAGCATCTCGGCGGCTTCCGGTGTGTCTTTGCCGAGCAACCGCAGACAGAAATGCCGCAGCAGGAGTAGGCAGATAGCGCCACCGATGAGGGTGCCCGCAAAAAGCACGAGCAATTTTATCTGTTCCCGCAGGGCAGCGGCGGAGTGGGCCACGGAACGGGAGGTAAACAAAACCGTCAGCAGCGGGCCGACGGTCAGCGGCAGTGACACCGCCAGCCGTTCGGCGGCGGCGTAGGCGTCGCTGTCATTGTTGGAAAAGTAGCGCTGCATCACCATCAAGTCGCCTTGGGAAAAACAGTAGTTGCCTACGGCGAACGCGCCGCTCACGGTCAGATACAAAATAAATTCATGATTCCAAGGTGACACGGGCGCCAGCTGGCTGCGCGGCATCAGGTCTTTTTTCCACAGCAATAAAACCAGATACGCAAACAGGGCGACCGTTGACGCCATAACAGCGGTTTCCGGGGACGGCCAGGTGAGCGTGACAAAATAACCGAACGTTACGCGTAGCACCATGGATAGAAATCCAATCAGCGCGAGTCGCTTGAACCAAGCGAGACCCTGGCATAGGGCCGTCGCTAGTGAAGCCCACAGGCTGACCAGCGTGCAGATGAGCGTGATCAGCATCAATCCGGAATCGTAATGGAAGAACAGACTCAATGGCTTGACGATAATCACCGCGAGCAGCGAGCCGACAATGGTCAAGTGGAAGAGAAGCCGGCGACAGCCAGCAATCAGTCCCTGCAATCGTGCAGTATCACCGATGGCATTGAAATGCGCGATGTAATGAGTGATGGCCATGACGGCGACGGAGGGCAGCAGGCCGAGCAGCGGGATGAAGCCGTTGATGGCGCTGTTGGCATGTGCGTATTGGCCCGACTCCTTGAGGTGGTGGCCCATGACGCTTTGAAACGCCAGGTTGCCAAGGCCGGTCAGGAAATTGACCGCTGAAAAGATGAGGCCGCTTTGCAGGATGCTTCCAATGCCGTTTTTTTTCATTGGTGGGCAATAGGGCAGCTTTGGCTCATTGGCATCTTCATACGCTTTGCTGATCTGGCGGTGACAGTTAGCGATTTTGGGGCGGGAGTGGTTTGCGCGCCTTTAGCATCAGGTAGTGGCCGCGGTTCCTGATGAACATTTCAAGCTGCTGGCTCAAGCCATCCGGCAAGGGTAGGATGCTGACAGAACGTGCTTCAACAACCTGGAACCCAACCAGTTCAAAAAGTTCCTTTGCCTGTCGCACCGTGAGCACGCGCACGTGGCCGCCGATACCTGAAAACGCGGGGTGATCGATCGGCACGGATTCCTCATGGGGTTCCATGTAGTGAAGGCCAAGTGGGTTGCCGAGGTATCGGCCGCAGGTTTGCATCAGCGAAAATGGCGTATAGCCGAGAGATAGCGCGCACCAGTTGAGCAGGCTGCAAAGATTTTCCGTGGCGATGATGGTTGTGCCGCCGGGCTTGAGCACGCGGAAGGCTTCGGCGGCAAACAGCCGAGTATTATGCAAATGCTCAATGACTTGGTTGCCGAACACCACGTCAAACTGGCCATCTTCATAAGGCCAGCGACCATTCAGGTCAAAACTGGCAACTTTGAGCCCGCGCGCCTCAGCTTTGAGTTTCAACTCCGGTGCACCTTCGACGCCGTGAAAGTTGCACGGTTGATTTTTAAGGTGTCGGAACAGCAGGCTGCCGTCGCCACAGCCAACATCAAGCAAGCTATCGGGATTCAGGTTTGCCACCTGTTGGCCAGCCCAGGCGTCGCAGCGGTTGATACCCGCCTGCCGTGACCGAGCCACAGTGGCTTTGAGTTGATTGAGGATGAAATTAGCCATTTAACCCTGACTAAGTATCAAGAAAAAGTCGGCACGGCAAATCCGAACAAAACAACTTTTCAAAAAAGTTGGCAAGCTCAGCGTTACAGACTAAACTTCTTATTCTCAAAATGAGTAAAATTTTCATCACCGGTGCCGCCGGATTCATCGGCAGCACGCTAGCTGATCGCCTGCTTGCTGACGGCAAAATCGTCGTCGGCTGGGATAATTTTTCCACCGGCCAGCGGAAATTTCTGGCCGGCGCGCTGAAGCACAAAAACTTCCAGCTCATCGAAGGCGATAATCTGGATTTGCCCGCGCTCTCGAAAGCGATGGCCGGCTGCGACACCGTCTTCCACCTTGCTGCCAACGCCGACGTGCGCTTCGGCCTCGAACATCCCTCAAAAGATTTACAGCAAAACACAGTCGCCACATTCAACGTGCTCGAAGCCATGCGCGCCAATGGGATCAAGCGCATCGCCTTCAGCTCCACCGGCAGCGTTTATGGCGAAGCGGCAGTGATTCCCACCCCGGAGGACGCGCCGTTTCCGATTCAGACCTCGCTTTACGCCGCGTCCAAAGTTTCTGGCGAAGGCATGATTTCCTCCTACTGCGAAGGTTTCAAATTCGAGGGCTACATTTTTCGCTTCGTCTCAATTCTCGGCGAACGCTACACGCATGGACACGTTTTTGATTTCTACAAACAGCTTTCCGAGCACCCCGATCGCCTGAAAGTTCTCGGCGACGGTTCGCAGCGGAAAAGCTATCTCTACGTTCAAGACTGCGTCAGCGCAATGCTGCACGTCATCAATCTCGGCACGGCGAAAAAGGCGAAGCATGGCGTGGAAATTTACAACCTTGGCTGCGACGAATACGTTCAGGTCAACAATTCCATCGGTTATATTTGCGGCGCGCTCGGCTTGAAACCAAAATTGGAATATACCGGCGGCGCCCGTGGCTGGGTCGGCGACAACCCGTTCATTTTTCTCGACACCAAAAAAATTCAAAGCACCGGCTGGAAAACGTCACTGACGATCGAGCAGGGCATCAAGCGCACGCTGGAATGGCTCCAGCAAAACCAATGGGTTTACGAAACGCGCCAATGAACGTCACCGTCCTCGGCCTCTGGCATCTCGGCAGCGTTACGGCGGCGTGCTGCGCGAAACATTTTTCCGTGGTCGGACTCGATTTCGATGCCGCGAACGTGGCGAAATTAAATTCAGGTCAAGCACCATTGCTTGAACCCGGCCTGAACGAACTCATTGCCGCCGGATTGGCGGCAAAAAAACTTTCGTTCACAACGGATCCGAAAATTGCCTGTGCTGGTGCCGACATGCTCTGGCTGACATACGACACGCCGGTCAACGACCAAGACGAATCGGATGTGGAATCTGTCCTCGGCAATTTGCGGCGCGCATTACCGAATTTGCCAAACGGCGCGCTCGTTCTGATTTCCGCACAACTGCCGGTTGGCACGTGCGCAAAATTAGAAAAAGAATATCCGCAGCTTCACTTCGCCAGCTCCCCGGAAAATCTGCGGCTCGGCAAGGCCATTAATTCGTTTGAAAAGGCCGAGCGCGCCATCGTCGGCATCCGCACCGATGCGAAGAAAGATTTACTGGAACAACTCTTCAAGCCATTCGCCGCGCAGACGATTTTCATGCGCACTGAGTCGGCGGAGATGGTCAAGCACGCGCTGAATTCCTTTCTCGCGCTCTCTATCACCTTTATCAACGAAGTCGCGCGTCTTTGCGAATATACCGGCGCGGATGCGAAGGAAGTTTCGATCGGTCTCAAAAGTGAAGCGCGCATCGGGCCGAAGGCTTATCTTGGACCGGGCGGACCTTTCGCCGGCGGCACGCTGGCGCGCGATGTGGTGACTTTGTCCAAACTGGCCGAGGCAAACGGCGAAAAAATTTCCGTCATTCCGGCCATCAAGCAAAGCAACGACCTGCATCGCGGCTGGGCTTTTCGCCGGCTGCAATCGCGCTTAGGCGATTTGCGCGGTAAAAGGATTTCCATCCTTGGACTCACTTACACCACGAATACCGATACACTCCGCCGGAGCGCCGCCGTGGAATTATGCCAGCAGCTTCTTGCTGCCGGCGCGAAGGTTTCCGCATTTGATCCGGCGGTGAAAAATCTGCCCGAAGATCTTTCCAAAATTGAACTCGCTTCAGAAATCTCCGCCGCGTTGTCCGGCGCGGAAGCCGTCGCCGTCTGCACCGAGTGGCCGCAGTTCCGGCAGGCGGACTGGGCGAAAATGATTTCGACCATGCGCTTGCCAGTTTTTGTGGATGCAAATCGCTTTTTGGAAAAGGAATTAAAAACCATCACTGGCGTGGAGCATCTTTCCGTCGGTCGTGCCTGACATGAAACTCAAGAATCTCAACGCGCTCATCACCGGCGGCAGCCAGGGCCTCGGCAAAACCATCGCCGAACATTTTCTGCGCGAAGGTGCGAACGTCGTGCTATGCGCCCGCAGCGAAAAAGAATTGTCGGCCACGCGCGACGAACTCGCCAAACAATTTCCCGCCCAAAAAGTTTCCACGAAAACCTGTGACGTCGCCAATGAAGCGCAGGTCAACGAACTCGTTGCGTTCGCGCTGCGCGAACTTGGCGCGCTGGACGCGCTCGTTTTGAACGCAGGCATTTACGGGCCGATGGGGCCGACGGAATCTGTTTCGCTCGACGAATGGCGGCGCGCAATTGATATCAATTTGTTCGGTGTTTTGTTGCCGAGCCGAGCGGTGATTCCGCATTTCAAAAAAGCCGGTCGCGGCAAAATCGTCGTCTTGAGCGGCGGCGGCGCGACGAATCCGCTGCCGAACATTAGTTCCTATGCGGCGTCGAAAGCCGCCGTGGTTCGGCTTGGCGAAACCTTGGCCGAGGAATTAAAGCCGTTTCATGTGGATGTAAACATGATTGCGCCCGGCGCGCTCGCGACGCGGCTGGTGGATGAAGTTTTGGCCGCCGGCCCGGAAAAAGTCGGCGCGGCATTTTTCGAGAAGAACAAAGGCTGGAAGGAAAAAGGCGCGGTGCCGCTGGAACTTGGCGCGAGTCTTGCAGTTTATCTCGCGAGCGCGGAAAGTGACGGCATCACCGGCAAACTGATCAGCGCGCAGTGGGATCCGTGGAAGGATTTGCAGAAACATTGCGACGAGCTGGCGAAGTCGGATATTTATTGCCTGCGCCGCATTGTGCCGGAAGATCGCGGCAAGAAATGGAATTAATATGAGCTTACGCGTCGCACTCATCGGTTGTGGCTTGATTGGGCAAAAGCGGTTAAACCTGCTTCCGCCGGGCAGCGTCACCGTCGCGTGCGATACGCAGCTTGAGCGCGCTAAAAAAATTGCCGCACAAAGCCCCGGTTGTATTGCCACGGAATCGTTCGAGCAGGCTGTTGGTTCCCCGAATGTGGACGTGGTGATGATTGCCACAATCAATTCTGCGCTCGCGCCCATTGCGCTGGCGGCGGTGAAAAATGGCAAACATGTTCTCGTCGAAAAGCCGGCTGGCATCAGCGTGGCCGAACTCGAAGAACTTGAAGCCGCTGCAAAAAAATCCGGCGCGCTCGTCCGTGTCGGCTACAACCACCGGTATCATCCGGCGTGCCTGAAGGCGATGGAAATTTTTCACAGCGGTGCGCTGGGCCCGATGATGTTCGTGCGCGGGCGTTACGGCCAGGGCGGTCGCGTTGGCTACGAAAAGGAATGGCGCGCGGATGCCAAACTTTCCGGCGGCGGCGAGCTGATTGACCAGGGCGTCCACCTGATTGACCTCGCGGGGATTTTCCTCGGCGAATTCACGACCGTTGAAGGCCATGCCACGACCTATTTTTGGAAGATGCCGGTGGATGACAATGCTTTTCTTTCGCTTCGCAATTCAGCTGGCAACACCGCGTGGCTCCACGTCAGTTGCAGCGAATGGAAAAACTTGTTCAGCCTGGAAATCTACGGTCGCGATGCGAAGCTGCATTGGGAAGGGCTTGGCGGCAGCTATGGCATTGAACGGTTGACGTATTTTAAAATGCTTCCGCAGATGGGCCCGCCGGAGACGACGATTTACGAATTTCCGCGCGGCGACGAATCGTGGAAAATCGAAATGGCGGAATTTTTCGAGGATATAAAATTGAAACGCACGCCGGTGCCGGGCTTGAAGGAAGCAAAAGCGGCGCTGGCGG
Organism: uncultured Verrucomicrobia subdivision 3 bacterium; assembly: GCA_903889895.1. Classification (GTDB taxonomy): domain Bacteria; phylum Verrucomicrobiota; class Verrucomicrobiia; order Limisphaerales; family UBA11358; genus UBA11358. The sequence continues at coordinate 80,491 of CAISYZ010000089.1, forward strand.
TTGTTGAAGAAATTTACCAGCTGAAATAAATTCCCGCCGGTCTTTGCCGGCACATGATTTAACTCCCTGCCTTCGCGAACCATGCCCAGCGTCTTTATCAAAACCTATGGCTGCCAGATGAACGAGCGCGACAGCGAAGCCGTTGCCGCGCAGCTAGTCGCCAAAGGCTATTCACTGGCGAATTCGGAAGCCGTCGCTGACGTGGTGTTGCTCAATACCTGCAGTGTGCGCGACTTCGCCGAACAGAAGGCCATCAACAAAATGCGCAACGTCATCGGCACTGCGCGCAGCGAGAAGCGCGAGCAGATTGTCGGCTTCATGGGCTGCATGGCACAGAGTCGGGGCAAGGAACTTGTCGAGAAATTGCCTGACGTGGATTTGGTGCTCGGCACGCAGAAATTCCATCGCGCGGCGGAATACCTCGATGAACTGCTCGCCGGCAAGCGCGCGAAGATTGTGGACACGGACGCCGAGGCTAAGAGCGAAGCCGCCATCCGCGAACATCTGCTCAACGGCAGCGCCAAGACTTCCGTCAGCGCGTTCGTCAGCATCATGCAAGGCTGCAACCAGCATTGCACCTTCTGCATCGTGCCCAGCACGCGTGGCGAAGAGCGCAGCCGCACGATTGATGACATCGTCGCTGAGTGCCGTGAACTCGTTTCGCGCGGCGTGAAGGAAATCACCTTGCTCGGCCAGATTGTGACGAGTTTCGGTAAACGTGATTATCCTGCGCTGGATGGCAAATCCGCTTTCGTCCAACTGCTTGATGCCGTCCACGAAATCAAGGGTTTGGAACGCATCCGTTTCACCTCGCCACACCCAAAGGGTTATGGCGATGATCTCGTTGAGGCTTACGCGCGGTTGCCGAGGCTCTGCGAAAGTGCGCACATTCCGCTGCAAAGCGGCAGCGACCGCATCCTGAAGCTGATGCACCGCGGCTACACGCGGGAGAAATTTCTCGGCATCATCCAAAAACTGCGCGCCGCCAAGCCGAACATCGGCATTTACACCGACATTATCGTCGGCTTTCCCGGCGAGACGGAGGAAGATTTCGAACAGACGCTGTCGCTCTGCCGCGAAGTGCAGTTCGACAACGCCTACATTTTCAAATACTCCGAGCGCCGCGACACGCCGGCCGCGACGATGCCCGACCAGTTGCCGCAAGCCGTCCGCGAGGAGCGCAATGAACGCCTGCTGAATCTCGTCAACGAAATCGCCGCGCAGAAATACGATGCCTTCATCGGGCAGCAGGTGCAGATTCTCGTCGAAGGCCCGAGCAAGAAAAACGCGGCGCGCTACACCGGCCGCACCCGTTGCAACCGCATCGTGCTGTTCGACGGCAGCGCCCGCCATCAAGGCCAGCTCATGGATGTGAAAATTGAGCGCACCGGCTCCTTCACGCTCTACGGCGACCCGGCGGTGGTGAATTTGTAAAAGCGTTGCCATTCTTGCCGGCGCGGGCAAAATGGTGGCATGAATTTCCGCGACAAACTTATCGCGTGGGACCAGTTGCCGGCGTGGCGAAATAAAATTCGCGCCTGCGGCAAAAAGCTCGTCGTTACCAACGGCTGCTTTGACCTGCTGCACCTCGGCCACGTCACCTATCTGGAGAATGCCCGCAATTTCGGCGACGCCCTGCTTCTCGGCGTGAACAGCGATGTCGCTGTGCGCGGCTTGAAAGGCGCAGGCCGCCCGGTGAATTCCGAAACTGACCGCGCGTCGGTGCTGGCCGCATTGCAAAGTGTGGACGGCGTCTGCATCTTCACCGCCACGACCGCCACGAAATTTCTCGCTGCCGCGCAGCCGGACATTTACGTCAAGGGCGGCGATTACACTTTGGAAACCTTGAACCAGGACGAGCGGCGCGCGGTGGAAGCGGCGGGCGGGAAAATTGTCCTCGTGCCGTTCGTGCCCGGCAAATCCACAACGGGCCTGCTGGAAAAGATTTCGCGGCTGTGAAGATTCTTGTCATTTCCATGGCCGGCATCGGCGATACGCTGATCGCCACGCCGCTCATCCATGAGCTCCGCGCGAATTTTCCCGCCGCCGTGATTGACGTTCTGGCGATGTGGCCGGGGTCGAAGGATTTGCTGGAGAACAATCCGCACGTCAACCGCGTCTTCCAGAAAAATTTGATGAAGTGCGGCAAGCTGGAGGCGGTGCGGTTCCTGTCATCGCTGCGGCGCGAGCGTTATCAGCTTTCCCTTAACACACATCCGCAGAGCCGCGTTCATTATCGCATCGCGGCGTGGCTCGCCGGCGCGGAAGTGCGTCTGAGTCACGAATACGAATGCTTCGGCTGGCTCGACCGCGGACTGGTCACCGGCACGCTGTCGCAGGATTACACGCGGCATTCTATTGAGAACAATTTTGATTTTCTGCCGCTTATCGGCGCGCAAAAAAAACTGCCGGCGCACGCGATGGAGATTTTCCTGTCGGCGGCCGAGGAACGGTTCGCGGACGATTTTTTGGTGAAACAAAAATGGTTCGGCCAGAAAATCCTCGGCCTGCACGTCGGTTCCGGCGGCACCAAGAATCTGCCGCTAAAACGCTGGCCGGTAAAAAACTACGCCGGGCTGGTGCGGCAGTTGAACAAGGAACGCCCAGACCTCCGGGTTTTGCTTTTCGGCGGACCGGAAGAGACGAAGGATCACGAAATCGTGCTGGCGCAGGCGAACCGCGAACTGACGCGCGAGGCGAAAACGAAAAATTTGCGCGAGACGGCGGCGCTGATGAAGCGGTGCGGCGCGTTCCTGAGCGTGGACACGGCGCTGATGCATGTGGCGGCGGCGTTGAAGGTGCCGAATCAGATCGTGATTGAGGCGCCGACGCTGAACGTGACCAACTGGCCTTACGGAAACAATTTCACGCTGGTGAAAAACCCCGTGGTTAACGGGCGCAATCTGGATTATTACCGCTACGACGGCGGCGATATCAAGGGCACACGCGAGCAACTCCTCGCCGCGATGGAGTCGGTGACGGTTGCGAACGTGTTCGCAACCGTGACGAAGCTGGTTTGATTAGAGCTTGAATCCCGCCGCCTGCGCGTCCACGGAAAACATCTTCACCGTGTCCAGCGAGAGCGCCGTCAAATCCATGCCGGTCATTTTCTGCGCTTTCGCGAGGATGTCGTGCGGCACGGTGACGATGTGACAGCCGCAGTCGTCGGCTTGGAAAATGTTCAGCACTTCGCGCACGCTGGCCCAGAGCAGTTCCGCGTGCGGCAGACCGGCGAGCGCCTTTTTGGATTCGGTCATGATGCTGATAGGATCAACGCCTGTATCGGCGATGCGGCCAGCAAAAACCGAGACAATTGCCGGCACCTTGGGATTCAAAGCCGCAGCGACGCCCTTGACTTGTTCCACCGTGAGCAACGCGGTCACGTTGAGTTTCACACCTTCGGCGGCCAGTTCCTTGATGAGCGGCAGCGATGATTCGCCGCGTGAATTCGTGATGGGAATCTTGACGTAAACATTTTTGCCCCAGCCGTTGATTTTCAGCCCTTGGCGCTTCATCTCGGGAAATTCATCCGAGAAAACTTCCAGCGAAAGCGATTTGACCGTGATGCTCTGCAGGATGTCGCGCGCGAACGCCTCAAAATCCGTGATGCCCGCCTTGCGCATGAGCGAGGGGTTGGTGGTCAGGCCGCGGATGAGCGGGTTGGCGTTCAGATCCAGCATGCCTTTTTTGTCCGCGCCGTCGGCGTAAAGCTGCACCTTGAGGTCTTTGAGCGATTTTTTCATAAATTTATTTTTGGTTTGCGCCAAGATAATGTCCGCAGCCTCACCCAAATGGCGAGCGGAAAAATCAGGTTTCTGCTTCAATTCCTCCGCGTAGCCGCGATCGATGAAAATGGTCTGGCAGCCGGCGGCATGGCCGCAATCCACGTCGCGCCAGCGGTCGCCGACCATCCAGCTTTGCGCCAAGTCAATATTCAGTTCCTTGGCTGCGAGCAAAAGCATGCCCGGTTTGGGTTTGCGACAATCGCAATCGGACAAACCTTTGCCGGGATGATAACACACTTCCACGCGGTCAATCGGCAGTTGGGCCGTCAGGTGCGCGTGGATTTTTTCGACGACTTCCTTTGCCAGCGTGCCGCGGCCGACGTCCGGCTGGTTGGTGGCGACGATGAGCAGAAAACCGGCGGCTTTCAGTTTGGCGCACGCGGCGGAAACTTCGGGCAGAATCTCAAACTCGGCCAGGCTGGTGGGGGGATAAGGTTTGGATGCCTTCTCCAGCGCGCGATTGATGACGCCATCACGGTCGAGAAATACCGCGCGTTTCATTTGGCGTTCCATGATGGCCGTCCGCGAGGACTCACTTGGTGGATTCCCACTTCGTCTGCGCCACTTTCAATTTCGGGTGCGACACGAACAGATGCCAGATGACGGCTTGAAACGCTTCGCTGTGCGGCGTGACGTGCGTCGGGTTTACCGTCGGCACGATGACACACGCGTTTGCCTGCTGGGCGGTGTAACCGCCATCGCGGCCCACGATGCCGATGACCGAAGCGCCAACCGCTTTGGCGACTTGAATCGCGCTCACGAGATTCGGGCTGACGTTTTTTTCGAGGTTGCCGCCGCCGACGGAGAAAATTAGCAAACCGTCTTTCGCATTGATGCGCGAACCTTTGAGCCACTCGGAAAAAACCGTCGCCCAGCCTTCGTCGTTCGTGCGCGCGGTGAGTTCGGAAACATTATCCGTCGGCGCGTAGGCTTCGAAGCCGCAAATTTTGCGGAAATCATTCACCGCGTGGCCGGCGTTGCCCGCGCTGCCGCCGACGCCGAGGATGAACAGGCGGCCGCCGCGCGTGCGGATGGCCGCGAGTTCGTCCGCCGCCTTTTCAATGGCCGCCTCGTTGAGTTGCGCCGTGACCTGCTGGACCTCGGCCAGAAATTGTTGGGTAAAGCTCATGCGAATTTCAAATTACGAATTTCATCTGGCGAAGGGAAGCAAACAAAGTCAGCCGGCGCGCAGCCAAAGCCGGCCCGCCCGCCGCACGGGCGGGTTGTCTCGCCCCGAAAGACTGTCCGCCAGCCACAAAAGACTGCACGCGGACGGGAAAAGACTGCACGCTTTCGCCGTCAGACTATCATCTTTCCGCATTAGAATGCACGCCAACGGCAATAGCGTGCACGCTTTCCGAAAAAGCATGCACGCTAACGGAAAAAGCATGCACGCTAACGCCGCCAGCGTGCACTCTTACGGCGAAAGAATGCACTCTAACGGAAAAAGAATGCACTCTTGCCCGCAAGAGCGCCTGATTTTAAGCGGGATTTTGCGAGAAAATGTCCAAATAATAGACACTTTCTCGGTTTTCCGGTAGGGGAAGGGGTATTTTTGGAGAATTTGCCTAGTTTGACGATTTGGCCGCCAACAGCCCCTCCAACTCCGCCAAACCCGCCGGCGAACCCATCTCGTAGAACCGCTCCGGCACCTCGTAGCCGGCGAGCTGTTTTGCGCCGACGAGCTGGCCCATGACTTCAGCGAGGTCGAATTTTTCATCCGCCGGATAGGCGGCGAACACGGAGGCCTGGAACAGGCTCAAGCCGTAATCAATGTGCCGCATCTCCGGCAGCTTTTGTTTTTTGTCGTAGATTTTTATTTCGTCGTCGGCAAAGACCACGTTGCTCGCGTCGTATTTGCCTTCGTTACGATAGACGGTCATCAGGCCGAGCTTGCGGCTGCGATGAAAAAATTCCGCGACCGGCGCGTAGGGAATCGGCAGATACGAATCGCCGTAGAGGATGAAGAATTCCTCACCGAGCTTCGGCAACGCGCGCTTGATGGCGCCGCCGGTGCCGAGCAATTTTTCGCCATCGAAGGAATACTCCAGTTCAATGCCGTAAGCTTCGCTGCCGAATTCGCGCTGGATCATCTCGCCGAGAAAGCCGATGCACAGCACGGCGCGGCGGATGCCCTGTGCGTGGAGCATTTCCAGTTGATGCGCGAGAATCGGCCGGCCCGCGACAGGCACGAGCGACTTGGGAATTTTTTCCGTGATGGGCCGCAGCCGCGTGGCAAGTCCGCCCGCGAGAATGGCGACGGGGATTTGGGAAAGCGGAAGGCTCATGGAAATTCTGAAAATTCGTCGTCGTTCAAAATGGCAGACATGGCGTAAATGTTAGCTTTCACGAAACGTGAAGGCAAATCTCGAATCCTTCGGCAACTGAATCTGGTGAACCAATCGAACGCTGATTGACGCTGATTCTCTTTCGGCGCAAAATCATTGCATGACCTGATAAAAATTGCCGAAATTCAAACCGCCTTGCTCACGGCGGCGGGCGTGTCGGACAAAGCCACGAATCATTTGAAGGACTCCGACAAGCGCGAAGCGGTAAGCGGACTCATCAAAAATTTCCTCGAACCCGCTGGCGCAAATTTTGTCGAGGAGTTGGTTTTTCGTTTCTTACTGACGCGTGGCGACACGCTCGGCGGTTCAATGCGGAATGTTGGTGGATTCATGGCACAGAAGAAACTCACGCGGGCAATACTCGCCTGCTTAAAATTGGCCGGTAAAAAATGCCATTGGCTTCACGCGGATACCAAAGCATGGGCTGAACTGCCAGAAGACGACACCGATGTTGAATTGTCACTTCGCGGGCTTTCTTGGAACGCGGCACAAGGGCCGAGAACATTACTCTATAATGTCACCGTGCCGCTGGTGAAGAACAATGTGGACTTGTCATTGTTTAATTGTTCGTTCACCGAAATGAATCGTGAAATTATCAACACGCCGTCCAAATACATCGCGCTCGGCGAACTCAAAGGCGGCATTGATCCTGCCGGTGCAGATGAGCATTGGAAAACCGCCCGCACCGCGTTGAATCGCATTTACGAAGCGTTTGCGAAACAAAAACTCAAACCTCATACGTTCTTCATCGGAGCGGCCATTGAAACAAAGATGGCCGGAGAAATTTGGAATATGCTCAAGCAAGGCAGTTTGGAAAATGCAGCGAACCTGACAGACGAGGATCACATTTCGTCCATCACGAGTTGGATTTGCACGAGATGAATTGTTAAGAATTAAAGCGTGGTCGGAAAGTTGTTTTTCCAGTTCGACCGTCCACCGCGCGCCGTTGAAAAAATTTACGAGATGACGAGCTTCGTTCCCTCAAAATCGAACCGGAAGCGCACTTCCTTCAAGCCCGCCGTGCGCATGGCGTGGCGCAGCTTGGCCTTGTCCTCCGCGTAAAACATCAGGAAGCCGCCGCCGCCTGCGCCGATGAGCTTGCCGCCGAGGGCGCCGCTGGCCATCGCAAGGTCATACCATTCGTTGATCTTGGGATTGCTCATGCCGCCGCTGCGCTGCTTCTTGCGCTGCCAATGCACGTCCATCAGCCGGGCGAACTCGTGCAAGTTGCCAGTCTCCAGGGCAACCTTGCTTTGCTGGCCGAGGTCTTTGACGAAATGCAAATTCTCAATCATGGACTTGTCATCCGATTTCGATTTTGTGTCCTGCTCCTTCAAGATCGCCGACGCGCTGCGCGAATAGCCGGTGAAGAAGAGCAGCAGATTGTCTTCCAGATTATCGCGTGTCTCGTCGGAAACTTTCAGCGGCCACGCCTCGACTTTTCCATCCGGCAAAAAGTTGAAGCACGTCAAACCGCCGTAAGCCGCGATGTATTGATCCTGCTTACCAATCGGCTCTTTCAACCGGTTCAGCTCAATGTCACACGCCTGCTCGGCGAGTTCGGCAGGATGCACGAGGTTTTTTTTGTGCGCGTGCAATGCCTTCAACAGCGCCGTCGTGAAACTGCCGGACGATCCCAAACCAGTTCCCGACGGAATGTCCGCCATCGAAGTGAGTTCGAGCGAATGGCCGTCCATGCCGAGCGAGGCGAACGCCTCGCGGATGATCGGATGCTTCAGTCGCGCCGCGTCGGGCACGCGTTCCAGCTCGGAATACTTCACAATCAGGTCCGGCACGAACGTCTCATGGACCGTGATATAAACATAGCGATCAATTGCGGCGGCAATGAGGAAGCCGCCGAATTTTTCATAATACGACGGCAAATCCGTGCCGCCGCCGCCGAGGCTGATGCGCAATGGAGAACGGGCGATAATCATGGCTGGAAATGAAATGCGAAAATTCGGCGGGGGGAAAGCTCATTTTTCCGGCGCGTTGGCGGTTCCGGGCCGCCGGGGTTTCAACTCCATGACTTCGGGTTTGGCAAGTGCAAAGTCGGATGGTCCCTGCGTAACGCACTTGCGGGCGGGCGCGGAAAGGGTATTTTCAGCGGACGGTAAAGGCATGGATAACAATCCTCTGAAGATTCTGCTAATCAGCGGCGACGAGACAATCTCCCGTCGTCTCGCCGAACTGCTGCGCTGCGCTGCCGCCGAGGTGGATGTGACGGTGGAGCCGACCACCGACGCCGGGCTGGCGATGGTGGCGACGAATAATTTCCAAGTCATCCTATTCCAAATCGCGCAGGCCAACGCCGCCGCGCTTTTTCAGATCACCTCGCTGACCACGCAGGCGCAACGGCTGCCGGTGCTGGTGCTGGGCCCGACGCAGGACGAACGCTTTCTTGCCGAGGCGGTGTTCAGCGGCGCGCAGGAATATCTCGGCTTCGACGAACTGACCGCCGCCACGCTGGGCCACGCCATCCATTGTTCCATCGCCCGTCAGGAGGAACGGCTGGCGCTCATCGACGCCAAGGAGAATTACTACGGCATCTTCGACCATCTGGTGGAAGGCATCTTCCGCACCACGCAGGACGGGCATTACCTGCTGGCGAACATCGCGCTGGCGAAAATCTACGGCTACGATTCGCCGGTGCAGCTGATGTCCAGCATCAAGGATATCGCCGGGAGTCTGTATGTGGAGCCGGGCCGGCGCGAGGAGTTCGTGCGGCTGATGCAGGAGCACGATACCTTAAGTGGCTTTGAATCGCAGATCTACCGCAAGGACGGCAGCATCATCTGGATCGAGGAAAACTGCCGCGCCGTGCGCGACGCGCAGGGCAAGCTGCTTTACTACGAGGGCACCGTTGAGGACATTACCGCGCAACGCGTCATGGCCGAGGCGTTGAAACATTCCGAATCGCTCTACCACTCGCTCGTGGAGACCATGCCGCAGGGCGTGTTCCGCCGGGATTTGGCAGGGCGCTTCACCTTTGCCAACCAGACCTACTGTAAATATTTCAATCTGGCCCCGGAACTGATCGTGGGCCGGACCGATTTCGACCATTTCCCCCAGGAGCTGGCGGAGAAATACTGGCGCGATGACCAGGAGATCATGGCCAAGGGTGAAACCCGCGAAATCATCGAGACCACCCAGCCCAAGGGCGCGCCGGAAAAGGAATATCACCACGTCATCAAAACCCCGCTGCGTGATGACACCGGCCGGGTCATCGGCCTGCAGGGCATGGTGTGGGACATCACCGAGAAAATCCGCATTGAGGAAAAAATCCGGCGCACGACCGCCGAGCTGGCCCGCAGCCGCGAGGAGCTCCGCGCCAAGAACGCCGTCATGGAGGAGAACCTCCGCACCGCGCGCGAAATCCAGCTCGCCACGCTCCCGCAGCAATACCCCGTCTTCCCGCCCGGCGTGCCGCCGGAGCAGAGCGCCTTCCAGTTTGTCCACCGCTACGAACCGGCGGAATCCGTCAGCGGCGATTTCTTTTCCGTCACCGCGCTCTCCGGCACCGAGGTGGGTGTATTTATCTGCGATGTCACCGGCCACGGCGTCCGCGCCGCGCTGGTCACCGCCATGATCCGCGCCATCACCGAGGAACTGCGGCCCATTGCCCGCGACCCCGCAGATTTTCTCCGCAAGCTGAACGGCGACCTCTGCGCCATCCTCAAGAATACCGGATCGCCCATGCTCACCACCGCGTTTTATGCCGTGGCCGACTGCCGCACCGGGCGGATGCGCTTTGCCAACGCCGGCCACCCCAAACCGCTCATCGTGCGGCGCGCGGCCGGCACCATCGAGCCGCTGGTCAACACCTCCGGGCGCAGCCAGCCCGCGCTGGGCCTGTTTGAGGAACCGCCCTACACCACGAGCGAGGCCCAGCTCGTGCCCGGCGATTTCCTGATGCTCTTCACCGACGGCATCTACGAGGTGCAGGGCAACGACGAGGAACTCTATTCGCAGGAACGGCTGGTGCTGGACCTGCGCAGCCGGCTGCACCAGCCCACGGCCGTCCTCTTTGACGAACTGCTGGAAGTCATCCGCGCCTTTGCCGTCAACGGGGCGTTCGACGATGATGTCTGTCTGGTGGGGATGGATTTTCCAGGGATGCCGGCGGTGAAATCCTGAAGGCCGTGCGCCCGTGGGTTTGGGCCGAAACTCCGCTACCGTTTGCTGCTTGGTTTCGTAAGTGGACACAGGTCATTTTTCATTCGTTACTGTGAGTTTACCATCAGCCTAAAAAATTGCGACGGTTCTGAAATCGTGTTTGTGTAAGGACTGTTGGCGCCTGCAATATTGGTATAAATGCCAATTGGCGATGGAGCCGCCTGCAAAATACAGGGCGTGTTCGTCCAAGTTAAAATTACCGTATCTTCACTGAGTCGAATATTTAAAGGAATTGGCATAGGCACGACCGTCGGTGCATAGAACCAATCGTCACCAAGGGGAGCGTTATCACGACGATGGTAATTTATGCCCCATTCCGATTTATTCATGCGCATTGGCGGTTGTCCACTGCGGATTTGTTTTTAACCGGTGGCTGCCCAAATAAAAAACCGACCGGAGGGCCAAGGCCTTCCGGTCGGGAGATGGCGGGATGATTTATTCCTGCACGAACTTGATGGAACGGGATTTTTCGCCGCGCTTGCGCTTGGTTTCGTCCAGTTCCTTCTTGCGGAGGCGGAGGTTCTTGGGCGTGGCTTCCACGTATTCGTCCACGTCAATATATTCCAGCGCGCGTTCGAGGGAGAGTTTCATGGGCGGAGCGAGCTGGATGCCCTTGCCGTCGCCCTGGGAGCGCATATTCGTGAGGCGCTTTTCCTTCACGGGGTTCACGGGGATGTCATTCTCGCGGGCGTTTTCGCCGACGATCATGCCGGCGTAAACCATGTCGCCGGCCTCAATCATCAGGCGGCCGCGTTCTTGCACCATGTTGAGGGCGTAGCTGGTGGCTTCGCCGGAATCCATGGAGACGAGGGAGCCGTTCTTGCGCGCGGCGATCTCGCCGCTGTCCGGGCCGTATTCGTGGAAGAGATGGCTCATCACGCCCATGCCCTTGGTGGAGTTGACCAGGTCGGTCTCGAAACCAATCAGGCCGCGCATCGGGACGAGCGCCTCGACAGAGACCTGGTTGCCGACGTGGTTCATGTTCGTGATCTGCGCCTTGCGGTTGGACAGGTTTTCCATGATGGTGCCGAGGCAATCGTTCGGGATTTCCACGAACAACTTTTCAATCGGTTCGAGGAGTTCGCCGTTCGGGCCTTTCTTCCAGAGAACTTCCGGGCGGGAAACCAAAACTTCGTAGCCTTCGCGGCGCATCTGTTCGACGAGAATGGCAATCTGCATTTCGCCGCGGCCGCTGACCGCGAAAATCTTCGGGTCGGGCGTCTGCGCGATGCGCAGCGCAACGTTCGTGCGAATCTCTTTCACGAGGCGATCCCAAATGTGGCGCGCGGTGACGAGCTTGCCGTCCTGACCGGCGAGCGGGCCGTCGTTCACGGCGAATTCCATTTGAATCGTCGGCGGGTCAATCGGGATGTAGGGCAGGGCGGCGCGGGCTTCGCTGTCGCAAATGGTCTCGCCGATGAACACGTCCTCGAAACCCGCGAGGCCGACGATGTCGCCGGCGTGCGCTTCCTGAATTTCGATGCGCTTCATGCCTTCGAAATGGTAGATCATCGTGATCTTGCCCTTGGTGATTTTGCCGTCGCCGTGGCGGCAGATGGCGGGGTCGCCGACTTTCACCTTGCCCTCGACGATTTTGCCGAACGCGATTCGGCCGACGTAATCGTTGTAATCGAGGTTCGCGACAAGCACCTGGAAACCGTCGCCGGCCTTGGCGCGCGGGGGCGGAATGTGCTTCACGATGGCGTCGAACAACGGCTCCATGGTGCCGCTGACGTGTTCGAGTTCCACCTTCGCGTAACCGGCCTTGGCCGAGGCGTAGATGAACGGAAAGTCGAGCTGCTCGTCCGTGGCGTTGAGCGACATGAAGAGTTCGAACACGAGGTCGAGCACCTTCTTCGGGTTGGCGTTCTCGCGGTCAATCTTGTTGATGACGACAATCGGTTTGGCACCGGCCTCAAGCGCCTTGCGGAGCACGAAGCGGGTCTGCGCCTGCGGGCCTTCGGAGGAATCCACGACGAGCAGCACGCCGTCGATCATGTTCATGATGCGCTCCACCTCGCCGCCGAAATCCGCGTGGCCAGGGGTATCAACGATGTTGATGCTGTAATCCTTGTATTTGAACGCGGCGTTCTTGGCGCGGATGGTGATGCCCTTTTCCTTTTCAAGGTCCATCGAATCCATCAGGCGTTCCTCGGACGATTCGTGCTGGTTGGCGCGAAAGGTGCCGGACTGTTTAAGCAAACAATCAACCAAAGTTGTTTTGCCATGATCAACGTGGGCGATGATGGCGATGTTGCGGATGTGTAACATATCGTAAAATACCGGAATAGACACGTCGCTCAATATACCAGACGCGACAATGGGCGCGAACGGGAAAAGCGGCGGAAACGCCGGGTTGCGTATAATGGAGATTTGCCGCCAAAGGTCAAGCGGCGCGTGCAATAAAAAACGGCCGGGAAAGGGCCGGCACCGGGTTCAGGTCGCCGGTTTGAACGTGCGCACGAAGGCAGCCAGGGCCTCAATTTGCGCCGCCGAGAGTTTTTTCTCGAACGCAGGCATTTTCTTGATGCCCATTTTGATGGTCTTGGAGATTTCCTCGTCGGTGGTGGCGGTCTGCCATTTGGTGTCGGTGAAATTTTGGGCGCTGAGGAGCCGGCCGCGGAAGGTTTTGGCCTGGCCATCGGCCCCGTGACATTTCGCACAGCTATCGGCGAACAGCGTGCGGGTATCCACCTCCACCTTGTCCAGAGCCGGTGCGGACTGGCAGGCAAGGGCGAAGCCGAGGCTGCCAGCTAGAAGGAGCCAACGAAACGATTGGGGCATTTTCTTTTGCATGTTGCCATTCTCCAAAGATTGAAAAATGACGCCAGCCAAATCTTTCGGCTGAACTTCCCAGCCGATGCCTGACCTTCAGCCGGCGGCCTTGACTTGCTGCTTGAACTGCAAGGCCGCGAGCGCGTAGCCGCCGTCGTTGCCGTCAATGAAGTGGACGTGGCTTTCGCGCCGGAGCGAGAAGACCACGCACGTCATCAGCGCGCTGCCCGACCGGTGCGCGCCGTAGAATATGGCGCCCCGGCGGTGTTCCGCTTCGAGATAGGCCAGAATGTCCGCGACTTTGCCGGCGGGAATGTCCAACACCATCCGCAGCAGGCCGTCAAACTTCCTGAAATCCGAGCGCGGCACGGAGGCGCGCTGGTAGCGGCGCGGATTGAACCACGGCGCGGGAATGCCCGTGTTGAAGACGAACGCGCCGCCCAGCGAATGCGCCAGCGTGCGGGTCGCGGCCCAGCACCGCGCCAGCCACCCGCCAGTTCCGGCATGAGTGCGGGCTTCGAGGTCCAGCGTCTTCGGCGGCCAGCCCGTGTGCAGGGCGGAAACTTTCACCGGATTTAATTTTTCATCCGTCAGGCCGGTCAGTTCGCGCAGGCGGGCATAAAACTGTTGGTAATAGCGGTCCGCCTCCGCGCCGGCCAGCCGTGTCTGGACGAGCAGCGTCAGGATTTCACCGTTGGTCGAGGGCAGCGGTTCCCAGCGGCACGAAAGCCCGCTGACATCCGCATCGGGCGCGTCGGCGTCCGGTGGAATCAGGCAGGCGCTGCCGGGCGATTTGGTTTGCCGCTCGGCTTCGCTCAAGCCGGTGCCGCCGAGCATGGCCAGTTCCACCAAGCCGGCGGCGCGGTATTTCGCCGCTTCCACGGTGAAGCCGGCGGCGTGCAGTTCGCGCACCGGCACCCGGCCGATGCGCAGTTCGAGGGAAAATTGTTTCGCCGCCATCGCCGCGACGCCTTGCAGGGTCCGCTCGATGACGGGCGCGAGCGCGGCGGGTGCGGCGAGGGTCGCGCCGTCGCCGCCAAACACGAACGGCACCGACCCGGCGCGGCAGCGGTTCAGCACGGCGACAATGCACGCGGCGCCGACCATGTTGACCGCGCGATAAAGCCCGCGCGACAGCGCCTCGGTGGAATTGCTCACGTCCGCCACATAAATCACCCAGTCGTCGGGCAGGGGATGATAATTGCCGCTGTCGAGGACGTGTTCGAATTCCGTCAGCGCCGGCAAATCCGCAAAGAAGTTCTCGCTGGGCATGACGAAGATTTGGCCGGTGCGTCAGCGCGCCGGAAGAATGCGCTAAACCAGCTTCTTTAACCGCGGATCTTCCGCGAGCTTCTTGACCAACTCCTTGATTTTCTGTGCCTGCGATTTGTGCGCGAGCAGCACCGCGTCGTCCGTCTGCACGAGAATCGAATCGCGCAAGCCGACCACGGCGATGGGCGTGCGGTTCTTGGTGCGCGCGTCGTAGATGATGTTCCGCGCCGCATCCACGTGGATGAAATCGGCGACGGTGGCGTTGCCTTCGGCGTCTTGCTTGATGTGCCGCGCGATGGCTGGCCACGCGCCGAGGTCGTCCCATTCAAACGCGCCGTCGGCCACAATGACGTTTTGCGCCTTTTCCATGAGCGCAAAATCAATCGAGATTTTTTTGATCTCGGGATATTCCTTCGCCAGGACTTTCGTCAGCTTGGCGGGATTGGCCGCGACCTTGAACCACCGCTGGCACGCGGCGAACATTTCCGGCTGATGCTTTTCCAAACCGTTCGTCACCGTGACGAAACTCCAGACGAACATGCCGGCGTTCCAGCGATACTGGCCGCTGTTCACGTATTCCACGGCAGTTTCGTAATTAGGCTTCTCGACAAACCGTTCCGCCTTGTAGAAAGTTGTTTTTGTCTTCTTTGCCCCGGCTGGCGTCGGCAATTCCGTGCCCGTGTGGATGTAGCCGTAACCCGTTTCCGGTCCGGTGGGCTTGATGCCGATGGTGACAATCGCTTGTCCCTTGGCGGCAATATCAAAGGAGTCGGACAAAATCTGCTGGAACTTCTTTGCGTCGGGAATGACATGGTCCGCCGGCAGCACGGCCATCACGCCAGTCGTCGAACGCGCACCGACGAGCGCCGCGCCGAGCGTGACGGCGGCGCAGGTGTCGCGCCCCACCGGCTCGGCGACGACGTTGTCTTTCGGCAGCTTCGGCAGTTGCCGGCGCACTTCCGGCGCCTGCACGGCGTTGGTGATGATGAAAATGTTTTTGAGCGGCACCAGCGGCAGCACGCGCTCGACGGCTTCCTGCAAAAAGGATTTCTTGCCGAGGATGGCGAGGAGTTGTTTGGGCGTCTGCTCGCGGCTCAACGGCCAGAAACGCTCGCCGCGGCCGCCGGCCATGATGATGACGAAACGATCTGGATTTGATTTGCTGGTGCTCTTTTTCATGGTGGATGTTTGCCGCCGTGGTTGGTCTGGCCCAAACAACGTCATGCAGATTTTCCGGCTGGCAACGGCGCAAGGCTAGCACCGTTGAAAAGCGGAAGGCAAGTCTCGGGTTGCCGGCTGATTTTGGCGCATGCGCTTGCGGGTGATGATTTTTCAAAAGGGGGGTTGACAAAAATCGTGATTAACTTCAATAATCGGCACATATCCAGCGAGCGTTGGGGGATGGGTCGGCAAACGAGCTGAAGACATCAACCAGCGACTGGGTGTGGGATGTGGAAACATTCCTGCAAACAAATCCAACCAACATAAGGAGCAAACAAATGAAACTGACCAAAATTGCGTGTGTGGCCCTGTCGGCCGCCCTCGTATTCGGAACCAAAACGGCCTCGGCCTACACCATTGTCGGCACCACCACGGACTATTTGAAGTTGTCCTTTAACCTGACGCTTGGCACTCAGTCGCCCACTAAAGTGGTCGCAGGCAACGATGTCTGGAGCTACTCCAATATGAAGCTCAGCAACAAGGATATTCTCAACGAACTGGCATATTTGGCCCAAACCACTTGGCCAGCCGGTGCGCAGTTGGAATATGCTTTTAATGGTTATTACAACGAATCGGTGGTTCCCAAATCCAGCAGCATCTATCAATTGATTGTTGCCGACAGCACAGGCACTAACATTCTCTTCTTTGCTGGTGATGGCGTGGATGTTGAAGGTATGTATGGTTATTTTGATTTTGACCCATTTGATGTTGATGGCGTCTATTCAGGTCACCAGTCCCTAGAAAATTCTCAAGGTATTGGCTCGGAAGCCTATACCGAATTTTATGGCATCGATTTTGAATTCTACATTGAAGATTACGGTTACGAATATGCCAACTATGAAGATCTCTATGGTGGCGGCACCACCACGGAAAACTACAACGAAAGCTGGACCCCGAAAACAGACAGCGGTTTTGATGGCATCAACACCACGTTGTTCGGTGGCGGATATTACCAAGACCAAGATTATTCTTACATCACCGGTTCCGTTCTGGGTGCCGAACAGTGGTCCAATGTGACACCGCGGCCTGCGGTTGCCGTCCGCGCTTCCAGGAAGTAATCGTTTAGCCTTTTGCAATGCAAGCTGGTTCGATACGGCTCGTCTGTATCGAACCAGCTTTTTTTAGGAATAAATTTTCGCCGATTTGAAGATGAGGATTAACACAACATGGCTTTCGGTCATGGCGCTGGGTTTCAGCGTTATGATTGCCGACGGCGCGGATGCCCCGTCCGCTGTCACCAATGTGGTGGTGGTTCAGAGCAACAGCGTTTCATCCCTGGTCGCCACGAATGACGCGGCTCACCAGCAATATGTGCACGAAACCATCAGCCGGCTGATGTCTTTGCAGATGAACAATGATGCGGCTTCGCTCGCTGCCATTCTGGCCGAGATGAAGAATCCGAACAAAGACATCCGCAAGGTCGCGCTCAGTGCCGTCATCCAGTTCAACGACCGCTCGGCGGTGCCGGAGCTGCAGAAGATTGCCGACAACACCCAGGACCCGTTTGAAAAGGTGGACATCCTCAAGGCCATTGATTACATCAAGCTACCGTCGTTCACCGAATACATGGCTTACAAACGCTCCCTGAAACAGGCCAAGCACCAGACCAACGGACTTCCGGCCACGCCGGGAGCGACTACCAACGCACCCGTTGCGCCCGCTGCGCATCCGTGAAAAAGTCGGACGGTCTTGCCCGAAGAATTTGGCGGCGGGCCGTGGAAAAGTTATGAGACCTAAATTTGTCATCGCCCTGCTGGTCGTCGCCGGAATCATTTCGGCGGGTGCCTTTTTTTTGAAACGGCATCTGTCTTCGGCTGTGCCTCCAGCCGCCGTGCCGGTGGTGACCACTGCGTCGGAATCGCCCGCAAAAGATTTGTCTGCCAATCTTCCGCCATTGCCGCCACCACCGCCACTGCCTGCGCCCGCCCCGGTTCCCGCGCCGGCTCCGGCACCAACTTTGTCGCCCGAAGATCAGATTGCGGCCATCAATGCTGAGGTTGAGCGGCTACGCTTGGCCGGCTTGAGCGACAATCCCGCCGACCTGCAAATCATTCTGGCGGATTTGAACAATCCGGAAAAAGAAATCCGCGAAGCGGCCATCAGCGCCGCCAAGCAGTTCGGCAGCACCAATGCCATTCCGGCGTTGCTGACCGCGGCCACCAACACCGCCGATCCGGCGGAAAAAATCGAATTGCTGGACGCCGCGAATTTCGTCGCTTTGCCCAGCATCAGTCTGAATTCAAATCCCACCCCGAAAACTCCGGAAGAACTGCAGGCGATCAAAGATCAGGTTTTCCAAAGCCAGCAAGCCCGGCAGGCAAAGATGCAGAAACGCATGCATGCGTCCGGCCAGGATTCCCCCGCGCCCGCCGATCCCAATGCCGCTCCGCCCGCTGGCGGTCAGTGACGCCGGACGGTTACCGTTTCACAAAGTCTTCACCGCGTCGGCGAGCGATTTTACAAACGCGCCCACTTTCGCGACCAGCTCCGGCGATTGGCCGTGCGCGGCAATCTGGTTCACGATGGCGCTGCCCACCACGCAGGCATCGCCTTCCTGGGCCACGGCTTTCGCCTGATCGGGATTGGAAATGCCGAAGCCGATGGCGATGGGCAAATCCGTATGCGCGCGAAGCTTGGCAAGCTGCGAAGAAAGATTGCTCGCGACACTGCTTTGCATGCCGGTGACGCCTTCGCGCGAGATGTAATAAATAAAACCGCTTCCGCGCTTCACGATTTTTTCCATGCGCGCTTCCGGCGTGGTCGGGGCGACGAGATAAATGTGGCAGATGCCGGCTTTTTTCATCAGGGCCTCGTAGTTGTCCGATTCCTCCGGCGGCACATCCAGCACGAGCAAACCGTCCACGCCCGCCTGTGCGCAATCGGCAATAAACTTTTCCAGCCCGACCTTGTGGATGAGGTTGAAATAAATATAGAGGACAATCGGAATCTGCGACTGCTTGCGGATGTCGGCGATAGTCGCCAAAAGTTTCGGCGGCGTCGTCCCTGATTCAAGGCCGCGCTGCGCGGCAAGCTGGTTCACCAAGCCGTCGGCCAGCGGGTCGCTGAACGGCGCGCCGAGTTCGAGCACCGCCACGCCGGCCTGATCGAAGGCCAGCGCGAGGTCGCGCGTGGCTGCCAGGTGCGGATCGCCCGCGCCGATGTAAACGACGAGGCCTTTCTTGCCGGCGGACTTGAGCTGCGCGAATTTCGCAACGATGCGGTTCATGGGCGGGAAGTTTCGAGTTTCAGGTTTCAAGTTTCAAGGAGATTTGACCGCGCCGCCGAATTTTCGCACACTCACCGCATGGCAAGCAGCTTTGGACATCTGTTCCGCATCACCACGTGGGGCGAATCGCACGGCGGCGGCGTGGGCGTCGTCGTGGATGGCTGCCCGCCGCGCCTCAAGCTCTCCGAGGCGGACATTCAGCCCGATCTCGATCGCCGTCGGCCGGGGCAATCCAAAATCGTCACCCCGCGCAAAGAATCCGACACGGTGCATATCGTCTCCGGCATTTCGGAAAAAGGTCTCACGCTCGGCACGCCGATTTCCATTTGGGTGCGGAACGAAGACCAACGCTCCGAGGCTTACAACGAGATGAAGGACAAGTTCCGCCCGTCGCATGCGGACTACACTTACTTCGCCAAATACGGCATCCGCGCCTGGCAGGGCGGCGGCCGCGCCAGCGCGCGCGAAACGATTGGCCGCGTCGCTGCCGGCGCGATTGCGAAAAAGATTTTGCGCGAGCAGTTTGGCGTGGAAGTGCTCGCCTACGTCAAGCAGGTGCAAAAAATCATCGGTGACGTGAATCCTGAAAAGGTGAAGTTCAAGGACGTGGAAGCCAACATCGTCCGCTGCCCGGATGCCAAGGCCGCTGAGAAGATGATTCGCCTCATCGAAAAAATCCGCAACGAAGGCAATACCGTCGGCGGCATCGTCGAAGGCATCGCGCGCGGTGTGCCGGCGGGCTGGGGCGAACCGGTGTTCGACAAGCTCGAAGCCGATCTCGCCAAGGCGATGTTGAGCCTGCCCGCGTGCAAAGGCTTTGAAAGCGGCGACGGCTTTGCCGGCATTTTGCTGACCGGCCGCGAGCACAACGATTTGTTCCGCGCGAAGAACGGCAAAGTTTTTACAACCACCAATCGCTCCGGCGGCATTCAGGGCGGCATCTCGAATGGCGAAACAATTTTCTTCCGCACCGCGTTCAAGCCCGTGGCCACCGTCATGCACGAGCAGGACACCGTGGATGAAGCGCTGCATAATACCACGCTCAAGGGCCGCGGCCGTCACGACCCGTGCGTGTTGCCGCGCGCCGTGCCGATGGTCGAGGCGATGACCGCGCTCGTGCTCGTGGACCACGCGCTCCGGCAGCGGGCTTTGGGCAGTTGATATTTTATCAAGGCGGGCGAAGTTGTCCGCAGCACCATAAATTTTCTCATGGCCGAAAAACTTCTCAATCAACTGCCGCCGGACCTGCGCCGGCTTTACACCAAGGCGGTCGAGGCCGCGCAACGGGAGAATCACGACTACGCGCTCACGCTTTTTTGCCAGGTGCTCAAGACCGAGCCGGCGCTGTTCGAGTGCCGCAAGGCGTTGCGCGCGGCGCAAGCCGTCAAATCGGCGGGTGCCAGCACGGGCTTTTTCAAGAAGATGATGAGCGGCGGCGGTTCCCTGCCGCAAATCACGAAAGCCAAGCTGGCGTTGAAAAATAATCCCGCCGAAGCCATGGCCATCGCCGAGGAGGTTTTGAATAGCGACGCGAACAACAGCTCCGCCCACCGCATCATCGTGGATGCCGCGCAGGCGCTGGGCTTGCCGCAGACGGCGGCGCTGTCGCTCGAGCTGATGGTGCGCAACTCCCCGACGAACAAGGCGCTCGTCGTCGAGTTCGCCGATGCCGTCGCGGCCAGCGGCGGCAATGCCACCGTCGCCGAGCAGTTTCTCGACGAACTCATCCGCACCTCGCCTTACGACCCGGATTTGCAGCAGGCGCAAAAAAATCTTTCCGCGCACAAGACGATGGATGAGGGCGGCTACGGCGCGCTCGAGGACGGCCAAGGTTCCTATCGCGACATCCTGAAGAACAAGGACGAGGCCGTATCGCTGGAGCAGGAGCAACGCTCGCAGAAATCCGAGGACGTGGCGCTGCGGCTCATCGAGGAATACGAGACGCGGCTCATCACCGAGCCGAACAACCTCAAGCTCCTCCGCTCGCTCGCGGAACTTTATACGCAGAAGAACCAGTTCCCCCGCGCGCTGGCGCTTTACGACCGCATCAAGCAGTCCGACCTCGGCAGCGACGCCTCCTTGGACCGCGCCATCGCCGAAACGCGGCTGCGGCAGTTCGATTTCCAGGCCGCGCAGTTCAATCCCTTCGACGAAGGCAACGCCGAAATGACCGCGGCCATCCAAGCGGAGAAGGCGGCCTTCCAACTGGCCGAATGTCAGAAGCGCGTGGAGAAATATCCCACCGACCTCGCCATCCGGTTCGAGCTCGGGCAGCTTTATTTTGCCGCCGGCAAGATTGGCGAGGCCATCGCGGAATTTCAGAAGGCGCAGGGCAACCCCCACAAGCGGCTCGCGGCGATGAGCCTGCTCGCCCAATGCTTTGCCAAGCGCAAGATGTTCGACCTCGCGGCGCGCACCCTGCAGAACGCCATCAAGGAAAAGCCCGGGTTCGACGAGGAAAAGAAGGACCTCACCTACCAGCTCGGCTGCGTGCTGGAAGCCATGGGCAAGAAGGACGAAGCCATCGAACAGTTCAAGACCATCTACGAGCTGGACATCAGCTACCAGGACGTCGCCGCCAAGGTGGATGCCTATTACGCCGGGCAGTGAATCCGCCGGAAGGGTGGCGGGCTGGCCCGGAAAAATCCCCGGCTGGCGGATTAAATCCTTTGGCTGGCCGTGAAAATTCTGCGGCTGGGAGTGAAAATTCCCTGGCTGACACACTACCAGCCTCGGCTGGCGCGCTTCCAGTCACGGCTGAAACACCTCCAGTCATGGCTGACTCACCTCCAGCCCCGGCTGGAACACCACCAACCGCGACTGGAACACTCCAAACTTCGGCTGGAACAGTCCCAGTCGCGACTGGAACACTTCCAGTCCCGGTTTATTCCGGGCCAGCCGGGGCTGGGACCGTTCAAACCGGGGAAATTTCGCTTCCAACCCGGGTGCAGGCCGGCGGGTTCTTGGGTGTTTCCACATCAAAATCAACCACTTATGGCATTCCTGCCGCCGTTGGCCCCGCCGAAGCCGGAGCCGGCCGGAAAAGAGGGGTTTGAGGCGAAATTGGGCGGTTTTGCGGCGGCCCCGGCCTTGGCCCCGGATTTCACAGACGGGTTTTGCAGCCTATCAGCTTGTTAGTCGGCAAAATCCTCATAACTCAAACCTGCTTCGGATGCTTCTGACGAATAATCGCTGAAACCAAAATCCACAAGCAACAAATCACGCTCAAAAACATCCCAGCGAAAAACAAAATGATGCAGAGAAATGCCGTTGGGTCGAATGTGCCGTCCATGCTGTTCCGAACGCCAGTCGGCGGAAAGCGTCGGGACAAATAATCAAAGCCGTGACCGGCAAACCAACCAACCGCCATCATCGCCAGCGAAATGTATAAAGCTATCCAGCGTGGGCTTCGGTAAGTCTGGATGGTTTCTGGTTTCATGTAACGCTCGCTTGCCGCCTAACGAAAAAAGAGCCGCCGCCGACTCGCGAGGTGAACCGCGACAGCGGAACGGACAGCGCCAACGGCGGTTGGCATTTGGTTGAGCCAAGGAGTATTCATGTTGGTCAAATCCGCTTCTCGTCGGCATCCAGCATGTCCACAAAGCATTTCACATCGTCGCGGTGGCCAATGCCGGCCTGTTCCTTGCGCATCTGCAGGCGGGCCACGGCGGAGGCGTCGCCGGGCAACGGGCGGCTCAGGACATCCTGCCAGTGCGCGGCCTTTTCCGCCGGCGTGCGCTTCACGTTCTGCCGCACCCAGTCGCAGACCTGCCCGTCGGTCAGGGAATTTTTCACCACCGCCACGAATTGTTCATGGGTCACACCGGCGGCCTTGAGCCAGAAGCCGTCGAACGCCTTGCCGAGATTTTCCTGGTAGTCGGCATGGAGCTTGCCCGCGAGGTGCAGGCGGATTTTGTCAACGTAGCGGGGCAGGTAATGCCAGCCGTCCATGGTTTCGCGCGGGCTGCGGGGATAAATGATGTCGCTCATAGTGCAGAAATAATCGCAGCCCGCCGCCGTGTGTCAACTGCTGGAATGCGGTGAGCCTTTGGTGTCCGGTTTACCGCCGGGCAGGTGCGGTGGTTCCGTTGGAAAATGAAGGGATTAAGGGCTGATGATGCGTTCGTTTTCCCAGTTGGCAAATTGGCCGTCAATCGCCATGTGCAGTTCGGCGTGTCCATCGGCAAACGCATACGTTTTGCCCGGTCGGCCGCCTTGCCATAGCCACGCCTGCTTTTCCCTGAGGATGATGGTGGCATACGGTTTGGCGATGTTGGTGGCGGCGCCGGTGTAAACGAGATCAAACTGGGCGGTGAGCTGGTTCAAACAATTGGATTTCACCAAACTGGCAAGGGCGGGGATATTGGGCGGGTATTGTCCGTCGTGACCATCGGCATACATGATGCAGGCCAGCGCCCCTTGCTTGGCCAGATACAGTTTCGCGATGCCCGCGCGGCGTGCTGAGCTGGCACAGCCCGAAAGTAAGCCGAGGGTAAGCAATAACAGGAGCGGACGTATCCATTGGGGTTTCATGGGTCTAGTTTTAAGCCCGAGGAACCGCGTGTCAACTGGTGATTATGCCGGCTAGTCCCGCGACCCTTTGATTCTTAGCTGAGCCAATCTGGGTTTATCTGTGGCTAAAAATATCGGCAATAATCTGATTTGCATTTCCGCCGCGCGCTTCCATCTTCTCTGACATGAAACGCTTTGATTTTGACGTGGCGGTGATCGGCGGCGGCAGCGGCGGCTACGCGGCCGCCCGCACGGCGGCGGCGGCCGGGCTGAAAACGGTGGTCATCGAGGGCGGCGCGGAGGTGGGCGGCCTGTGCATCCTGCGCGGTTGCATGCCCACGAAGGCGTTGCTCTACGCGGCGGAGGTGAAACATCTGGCGGAACACGCATCCACCTGGGGCGTGCACGCGGGCCGGGTGACGTTTGATTTCGCCGCCGTGATGGCGCGGAAAGCCGCCCAGATCAAGGATTTTGCCGATTTCCGCGCGCAGCAGTTGGGCGACGGGCGGTTCAAGCTCATCCGCGCCAACGCCCGTTTTCTCGATGAACACACGGTGGCCCTCGGTCGGGCTGACCGGCCGGTCAGCCACGCGGCCGCGCCGCCGCGCACCCCGACCAAGCTGACGGCCAAAAACTTTGTCATCGCCACCGGCTCGCGCGTGTCGCCGTCGCCCTTGCCGGCGCTGGACGCCGTCGGCTATCTCACGAGCGACGACGCGGTGGCGCTGAAGCAGTTGCCCAAGTCGCTCATCATCCTCGGCGGCGGGGCCATCGCGTGCGAGTTCGCGCAGTTCTTCCAACGCTTCGGCGTGAAGACCACGTTGATCCAACGCAGCGAAACGATTTTGAAAGAGTTCGACGCGGACGCCGGGGCGGACATCGCGAAAGTTTTTCGCCGCGAAGGCATGGCGGTGTTCACCGGCACAAAACTTTTGGACGCCGGTCGCAAAGGGAAGCTGAAGACGGTGACGTTCGAGCAGACGGGAAAACGCGTGACGGTGGCCGCCGAGGAAATTTTGTTCGCCCTCGGCCGCGTGCCGCACACGGCGTCGCTTGGTTTGCCCAACGCCGGCGTGAAATTGGCGGACGGCCGCGTGGTGACGAACGCCCGCATGCAGACGAGTGCGCCGCACATCTTCGCGGCGGGCGATTGCTGCGGGCCGCATGAGATCGTGCACATCGCGATTCAGCAGGGCGAGACGGCGGTGCAGAATATTTTGCAGCCCAAGCGGCCGCGCAAAATGGATTATCGGCTGCTGATCTCCGTGGTGTTCACCGACCCGCAGGTGGCGACGGTCGGCTTGACGGAAAAAGCGGCGACGGCGCGCGGGATAAAGTTTATCGCGGCGAGTTATCCGTTCAACGACCACGGCAAATCGCTGCTCATGGAGGCGAAAGACGGCTTCGTGAAGTTGCTGGCGAATCCCAAAACGGGCGAAATCCTCGGCGGCGCGTGTGTCGGCCCGAGCGGTGGGGAATTAATCCATGAAATCGTCACCGCGATGGCCAAGCGCATGACCGTTCAGGAGCTCGCAGCCACACCGCACTACCATCCGACGCTCGCGGAGATCTGGACGTATCCGGCAGAGGAACTCGCGGAGCAAATCAAGCCGGCATGAACGATTTTGCGGGCGTCACGGATTCCAGCAGGCGGCGGATGACTTCGGCGGCCGTGAAGGAGGCGCGGCCCGGTGCCAGGAAACCGGCGACATTGGCGATTTCATTGCCGGCGGTAATCAACGGCAGACCGGAAACATTCTCGGCATTCACCTGCGCCAGGCCGATGGTTGCCACGAGTCCGTTGCAAACGCATTCGCGCCCGACGGTTTCCGCCAGCGGTCCGCCTTTGCGGACATAATCTTCCACCGGTTCGGCCGGACAGCGGTAGCCAATGGTGCCATCGGCGCGGCGATAGGCGTGGCGCAGATAGCCGAGGTCGCAAAGCCGCGCGCGGGGCGGCAGGGATTTGGATTCCGAAAGCGAACCGGGCAGTTGCACGACCTTGAACGGGAAGCCCGTCGGCGACGCGAGCGGATCGGTGAACACGCGCAGCTTGCCGGCGCGGCTCAATTGAAAAACCTGTTGCTTGAGGTCGGGCCGGATGCCGGATTCCTCGCAGAAGGCAAACGCGGTGCCGACCTGAATGCCGGCGGCTCCGAGCGCCATGGCCTCGGTGAGTTTGCCGGGGGCGCCGTAGGAGCCGGCGAGCCAGAAGGGCAGGCCAAGCTCGCGGATCTTATCCAAATCCGGCACGTCGCGCGGACCGTAAACCGGTTCGCCTTCGGCATTCAATTGCAGCGCGCCGCGCGGCGGGGCGTTATGGCCGCCGGCCGTTTCGCCTTCGACGACAAAGCCGTTGACCGCGCCGCTGGATTTGCGCGCGAGCGTGATGGCCAGCGTGGCCGACGCGACGATGCCGAGAAAATCCGGGCGCTTGAGTTGCGGGGCCGTGCCACCGCAAAACGCCACCGGGTCGAACGTGGCGTTGAATTCTTCGCCGGGCAGCGCGCCTTCGACATCAATCTTCAGCGCGACGGCTTCGCCGCGGGCAAGTTGGTCCAGCACGCCGGGAATGGCGCGGGGAATGCCCGCGCCCATCAGCACATAATCCACGCCCGCGAGCATCGCGCCGAAGATGGACGGCAGCGTGGGAAACTGGATTTTTTCCAGGAAGTTAATGCCGACCACGCCGGCGTGGCCTTCCTTGGCGAGAAAAACTTCCACAAAATTTGCGGCCACGGTCAGCGCCACAAAGTCTGGACCGGGATTCAAGCCGGGCATGGGCGACAGCTTGAACGGCGCGTCGGCGGGCTTGCCGCCGGGGATGAAATAATCCGCGAGAATTTTTTCTGCGACGCCGGGCACGGGAAAGTGCGCGAGCGCGTGGCGCATCTGTCCGTCCGGATCGCCGACCTGCAGCCGCCGGCCGAGGATGGCGCCAAGCGCCGTGCCGGAAACGACGCCGAGCTGGCCGGTTTGCGAAACCGCGCGGGCCAGCCGCCAGTCGGAGACACCGGCACCCATGCCGCCTTGAATAATTTGTGGATGTGACATTTTGATTCGACCGAATATCACCGCCCGATCATCGGGTCAGTCGCGGTTGAAACAGGATTTGCCAGTCAGATGCGCTCCAAGTCACACTGGAAGGATATTTCCAACGGAAACAATCGCAATGGAACGGTAGTTTTCTGCCGCGCGATTAGCAAGTTTAAGTTTGCTCACGGTGGTGGATTAACCCCCCGGCTAAGGCATGCCGGCGGCTAACTTTTGCGAGACGAACACCGCCGTGAAGCCATGCAGCAAAATGGTTTTGTGACGCGAAGTCTGGCCACGAATCAGCTCCACTTTCCCGCGCGAACAGCTGAGGGTTTCTGCCAGTAATTCAATCAATGCCTGATTTGCCGCCGCGTCCACCGGCGGCGCGGTGACCTTGATCTTTAACTCGTCACCGAGCGGTGCGCCGATTTCGTTCTTGGAAGCGCGCGGCTGAAGCTTCACGGAAAGCAAAGTGCCGCCGGCGGTTTCCTTGAGAAAGCTCGCGGGCGGCACGTTGCGAATTTTATTTTCCACCGCCAACCGCCAATTGGAATTTGGCGATTGGAAATTGGAAATGATTTATTTGTCTTCGGGATTCACAAACTTGAACACCAGCGCGGCCAGCGCGCCCGCGCCGAGGTTGGCGACGAAATAAAGCCACAGGTGCATCGAGTCCACGAGGTGCATCTTGGTGATGCCGACGGCGACAGCGGGGTTGAACGCGCCGCCGGAAATGCCGCCGAGCGCGAAAGCCATCGTCGTCACGGTAAAGCCGATCGCGAGGCCGTAGTTGGAGTTGCCGGCGGTGGCTTTCGCCGTGGCGACGTTCAGCACGACATAGGCCAGCGCAAACGTGCCGACGAGTTCAGCGATGAGCGCGGGGACGATTTTAATTTCCATCGGTGTGACTACCGGATGACCTTTGAAGCACAGCACGCCGGTGGCCGCGACCCACGCACCAAGGATTTGCGCGATCCAATACGGCACGACATCCGCCGAGGCGCAGCGGCCGCGCAGCCAGACGGCGAGCGTTACGGCGGGATTGTAATGGCCGCCGGAAACATGGCCGCCCGCGTAAATCATCACCATCAACGCCGAGCCGATGGCCAGCGGCGCCAACGCGCCGGCGCCGGGCGCGACGACAGTCATGCCGACGGTCAGGACGAGAAAGAATGTGCCGATAAATTCAACGAGATATTTTTTCATAATTAGATTTTTGCGGACAAAAGATTAAGCGGACTGTTCGCCGCTTGCGAGCGCAAAACTTCAGCCGATGGCGAGCAGTTCCACCTCAAAAATCAAAGTTGAGTTCGGCGGAATCGCTCCGGGATAGCCGGCGCGGCCGTAGGCGAGTTCCGGCGGGATGGTAAGTTTGACTTTGTCGCCAATCTTCATCTGCGCCACGCCGAGGTCCCAGCCGGCAATGACTTCGCCCGCGCCGAGCGTGAAGCTGAACGGATCATCTCGGTCCACAGAGCTGTCGAATTTCTTGCCGTCGGTGAACGTGCCGGTGTAATGCACCGTCACGGTGTCGCCCTTTTTGGGTGCCGCACCGTTGCCGGCGGTGAGTTTTTCAATCTTCAATTCAAGTTGTGCCATGCGCTAGTTTTGCTGGTCGCGCAACGGGCGTCAAACAAAGCTTTTATTTCGCGCGAAGGACGCAAGGCGGCGAAGGACTTCAAAATAAAAAGCGCACAGCCGGAGCCGCGCGCTTTTGGAGTTATTTTGGGCAAAGCAGCAACTTTGCCCTACCAATCAGACATTGTAAGTGCTGCTGGCGGTCGTGCCGCCGCGACCGGTCCAGTTCGTGTGGAAGAACTCGCCGCGCGGCTTGTCCACGCGCTCGTAGGTGTGCGCTCCGAAATAATCGCGCTGCGCTTGGAGCAGGTTTGCCGGCAGCACGGCGCTGCGATATTGGTCGAAGAAATTCAGTGCGGTGCTGAACGCCGGCGTGGGGATGCCTTTCTTTGCCGCCGTCGCGACGATGTTGCGCCAGCCTTTTTGCGAGCGCTTGATTTCGCCACGGAAATAATCGTCGAGCAGCAAGTTCGAGAGTTTGGGATTGTTGTCGTAGGCTTCCTTGATCTTGCCGAGGAAACGCGAACGGATGATGCAGCCGCCGCGCCACATCAGCGCGATGCCGCCGTAGTTCAGGTTCCAGCCGTATTCCTTCGCCGCCGCGCGCATGAGCATGTAACCCTGCGCGTAGCTCACAATCTTTGAGGCGTAGAGCGCGCTCATGATGTCGTTGATGAACGCCTTTTTCTTTTCCGGATTCGCGGCGATGGCCGTGAGCGCCGGACGCGGGCCTTTCAATTTGCGCGCGGCTTTCACGCGTTCGTCCTTCAACGCCGAGACGCAGCGGGAATAAACGGCTTCCGCCATCAGCGTAATAGGGATGCCGAGGTCTTGTGAATTGATGACCGTCCACTTGCCGGTGCCTTTCTGGCCGGCGGTGTCGAGAATCTTGTCCACGAGCGGCGAACCATCGGTATCTTTCGTGCCGAGAATGTCGCGGGAAATTTCGATCAAGTAAGAATCCAATTCGCCTTTGTTCCATTCGGCGAAAACTTGATGCATCTCATCGGCGCTCATGCCGAGGCCGTTTTTCATTCTGTTGTAAGCTTCGCAGATGAGCTGCATGTCGCCGTATTCGATGCCGTTGTGAACCATTTTCACATAATGACCGGCGCCGGCTTCGCCCACCCAGTCGCAGCAGGGAACATTGCCTTCCACTTTCGCGGAGACGGCTTGGAAAATTTCTTTGACGTGCGGCCACGCGGCAGGCGAACCGCCGGGCATAATGCTCGGACCCTTGCGCGCGCCTTCTTCGCCGCCGCTGACGCCGGTGCCGATGTAGAGCAGACCTTTGCTCTCGACATATTTCTGGCGGCGATTGGTGTCATCAAACAGCGAGTTGCCGCCATCAATGATGATATCGCCAGGTTCGAGCACGGGGATGAGTTGCTCGATGAAATCGTCCACGGGCTTGCCGGCTTTGACCAGCATCATGACGCGACGCGGTTTCTTGAGTTTGGAAACCATCTCCGCAATCGAGTGCGCGCCGAGGACTTTCGTGCCCTTGGCTTCGTTCGCGAGAAATTCATCCACCTTTTCGGTGGTGCGGTTGTAAGCGACGACGACGAAGCCGTGGTCGTTCATGTTGAGGATGAGATTCTGGCCCATTACGGCCAGACCGATGAGAGCAATATCGCCGGTAGGTTGCATAAAATAGAGAATCCACGATACGAAATCCGGCGGCGGCGGCGAGGAAAATCACGTTATGAAACGTCCAAATAACTTTGGAAATTATGCAAACGGATCATGGACAGATTCCGCCGCGCCGGTCAAATCTTGAAATGCTTCAATTCCGCTTCCGTCCGGCGGATGTCGGGGAGCGTGCCGGTCTGGAACCAGCGGCCGTGGTGCGGCAGGCAGAAGAGGCGGTTCTCGGCGAGCGCTTTCAACCAAAGAATTTTCACAGAAAATTTCCCCCCCGGCGTAGCGCGCAGCACGCGCGGATGAAAAATGCCGATGCCGGAAATAATGTAAGGCGCGTCCGCCGCGTTCCAGCCGAGCGTGTTATCCGGCTTGATGAACAAATGATCTTCGCCTTTGTCATGCCCGACGGCGCGTGATTTTGATTGGGCCAGCAGCAGAAAATCCATCTTCGCATCGTCCCAGGTTTGCGCGAGCCGGTTCAGCGCGGTGTCGCCGTCGTCCGTCCAAAGAATGTCGCTGTTGATGGCGAAGGCGGGTTCGTCGCCGAGGAAGGGTTCGGCCTTTTTCAGGCCACCGCCGGTTTCCAGCGGCTCAGCTTCCTCGGAAATAGTCACGTGGAAATTTTTTTCTGCGGCGAAATAATCCACCAGTTGCGCCTTGAGGTGCGAGACGTTGATGACGATTTCCTCAATGCCATAGGCGCGCAGCTTGTCCAGCGCATATTCGATCATCGGCCGGCCAGCGACCGGCACGAGCGGCTTGGGTGTATGGTCGGTGAGCGGTTTCAGCCGCGTGCCAAAACCGGCGGCGAGCAGCATCGCTTTTTTAATTTGTGGTGGCTGCGACGCCCTCGTCGCAGTAGGTGAAGGCGACGTCTCGCCGCCGGCAGTAGGCATTTCCAAAACGCGCGACGGGGGCGTAGCGGTCACTTTCTGCGACGAGGCGTCGCAGCTACGGTTTTGATCATTCCGTGATGGCATGGCGTTCCATCCAAGTTTTTACATCGGCGAGAACCGGATGCTGCAAGGCTTTGTGCAGCAGCTTTTCCACGCGTGGCGAGTGCAGCCGGCGATAATCCAATTTGCCTTCGTGCCGCGCCAGCCGTTCGAAAATGCCCAGCACGCGCGTGTGCCGTTGAGCAGCGAGAATGGCCAGCGACGTTTCGAACGTCTCGCGGTCGAGCGCGGGAAACGCGGCGAGGTAACGCGCCAACAGTTTTTTCTGCAAATCCTCCGGCACATCGCGTCGCGCGTCTTCGAGCAGCGAAACCAAATCGTAAGTCACCGGCCCGCGATACGCGTCCTGAAAATCCAGCAGCCCGGCCTGCCGCACGCCGTCGCGCGCCGGCAGCAGCATTAGATTGGCGACGTGATAATCGCGCAGCAGCAGCGATTCCGGCACACGCTGCGCCAGCGGCAAGACCGCCCGCCACGCGGCGCGGAAATCTTCCCGTTCCAGCGCGGTGACGTTCGGCGTGCGCCATTGCACGAACAGTTCGATGTCCTCCAGCATTTTCTCCGGATGATACGCGCGCAAATTTTCGGGCACCGCCTGCGGATGCTCGTGCAACGCAATCAAAACATCGGTGGCAAGCGTGAAAAGTTTTTCGTGTGGCTGCGACGCCCTCGTCGCAGCAGGTGAAGGCGACGAGGCGTTGCCGCCACTTTTTTCCAGCGCTCTGGCAAAGGTATCGTCGCCGAAATCTTCCAGCAGCAGCAGGCTGTTCGGCTCGTCGTGCAGGTAAAGTTTCGGCGCGCTAAAACCGATTTTCCGAAGATGTTTGGCGATGCGGATAAAGGGCGCGACGGAATCCGGCACCTGGGAGGCGTCCATCAGAATTGCGGTCTGGTTTTCCGCGCGCAGGCGGAAATATTTCCGCGCCGAAGCATCGCCGGTGAGCGGCTCGCACGCGGCGGCTTTCCAGTGCCCAAAGCCGGGAAATGCGCGAGGTTCGGCCACGGTCAGGCGGCGTTGCCCAGCTGCAAACGCGAATCGCTTTCGAGCAACGTCTTCAAATTTGCCCAGCCAGCGGCGTTCATGTCGTTGAACGCGTTCAGATACACCGCGACGGTTTCGTGCGGATATTTGCCGAGCAAAATTTCCACGGCGGCTTTCAATTTCGCGTCGTCCACCGCGCCGGGCAGGTCTTCCACGACACCGTTTTCATTTTTGATTTCCAGCGCGTTCAGAAAATCAATCAGCATCGCCGCGTGTTTTTTCACGAGCCACGCGCGGATGAACGCGGCGGCGGCGGGATCGAGATTCGGTTTGGTGAGCGCGGAGAGCATCGCCGTGTGGCGCGCGTCGCGCGGCTGGCGTTCGAGGAAAATGGGGCGGACGTGCTTCGCCTCCGCGACGGCGGTGAGCGTGGCTTTGTAGGCCGGCTTGTCCGATTCAAAGATGAAGGACAAAATGTCTTTCGCCAGCGCTGGCGACATGAAACCGAGGAGTGCGTGTGATTTTAGCATGATTGGAAGTTGGGAGTTGGCAGATGGGAGTTAGGAAATAGTCGTGACGGAAATTTTATTTTTCTGGGCGAGTTCGGTGCAGGCTTCGCGTTCGAGCAAAAGCGATTTGCCGGATTCCAGCGCGAGCACGGAAATTTTCGCGACGGCGCAGGTTTCAAACGTTTTCGCGCCGATGCACGGGATGTCGAAGCGCATGTCGTGATTCAGCTTGGCGACTTTCACGGCCACCGCGCCGCCATTTTTGCCGGCGAGTTCGCCGCCGCGCGCGAGGCATTTGTCCGTGCCTTCAAAACCTTCCACGGCCAGCACCGTGCCGTCTTTCACGACGACAAGCTGGCCGATTTCCAGCCGCGAAATTTCCTTGGCAATCTTGAAACCAAATTCCACATCCGCCTTTTGCGCGTCGGAAAGTTTCGGGCCGAGCGCAAAGCCGTTCTGCGGCATCAGCGGCGCGAGCCACGGCGTCGCTTCGATGAGTTCCACGCCGTCCTTTTGCAACTCGGTGGCAATCGCACCGAAAATGGAGTGGGCATTTTTTTCTTTCAGCCGCATCAGGACGCCGAGCGCGCGCAGGTCGGGGCGCAGATCAAAAAGATTTTTCGGCGCGACTTGGCCGGCCATGACGCATTGTTTAACGCCGCGACTGGTGAACGCCGAAATCATTTTTCCAAGCTGCCCGACGTTGAGCCAGACGATGTCGTCCACGAGCGATGCGAGCGCGGGATCGGTCTCGCCTTCGACGGCGGTGGCGACGATGCGCTTGATGCCGGCAGCGCGGGCGAGGCGCGCGAATTCCAGCGGCAGCGTGCGGCTGCCGGCAATGAGGCCGATGGATTCGAGCGCGAGATTCATGCGAAACGAAGGCGCAGTTTAGGGATTTTCACCGAAGAATCCAGCGGGGAATTGCTGTCCTGTTTTTATGCGCAGTGTCAAATTTGTGTAATCGCGCGGTAGCTTGGTTTCAAATTCATCAGGAAATTCAAAATTATTTCTTGGCAAGCTATATGCTTTTTTCCTGTCAAATGTCATCACTCGAAAACATCTATATGAAAATGGCGCCAACGCTGGAACCGGCAACCTTGGCGGGTTTGCACCACGAACCGTCGCAGCCTGATACCCAGAAGCAGGTTGGGCGCGAGGTGGCGCACGAGTTGAATAATATCTTCACCATCATCCGCGGCTACGCCGACCGGATGCTGATCAAGCATGGCGAAAATCCGGCCCTGCGCCCGGAACTCCTGCTGATCGCCGAGAACGTGAAGCGCGCCGAATCTCTGGTGCGCCACTCCACGCCGCCGCGGTCCCGACCGGCGATGGTGGCTGCCCAAGTGGCGGCCTGAACCTCCGGCCATTCCGTTTCGCTTTGACGCTGCGCGATTCGTCGCGTAGCGTATTCGTTCGTTTTAACCAACCTTACTGAAGGATATTTGTGAATTTGTTCAGAGCGATTTTCGGTTCCAAAAACGACCGCGACGTGAAAAAAATTCGTCCGGTCGTCGCCCGCATCAATGAAATTGAGGTCGGCCTGCAAAAGCTTTCTGACGACGAATTGCGCGCCAAGACTGTCGTGTGGAAGGCTGAGCTTTCCCAGATTGAGGACAAGGCTGCACTCGCGGCCAAGCTGGAAGAGATTTTGCCGGAGGCTTTTGCCGTGGTGAAAAACACCTGCCGCCGCCTGTGCGGTCAGGACGTAATCGTGCGCGAGCGTCCGCTTCGCTGGGAAATGGTGCCATTCGACGTGCAGCTCATCGGCGGCTATTCGCTGCACCACGGCCACATCGCGGAAATGGCCACCGGCGAAGGCAAAACGCTTGTCAGCACGATGCCGGTTTACCTGAATGCGCTGACCGGTCGCGGCGTCCACGTCGTGACGGTGAACGATTATCTCGCCGCGCGCGACGCGGAATGGATGGGCGCGGTCTATAAATTTCTTGGCCTCACGGTCGGCGTGATTTTGCACGATCAGCCGCCGCGCGTTCGCCGCGAGCAATACCAGTGCGACATTACCTACGGCACGAATTCGGAATTTGGCTTCGACTATTTGCGCGACAATGGCATGGCGCTGCGCAAGGAAGAGCAAGTGCAGCGCGGACATTACTTCGCCATCGTGGATGAAGTGGATTCCATTCTCATTGATGAAGCGCGCACGCCGCTCATCATCAGCGGCCCGGCGGTTCACACCTTTGACGAGCAATACGCGCAGTGGAAGCCGACCGTGGACGGTTTGGTCCGCGCGCAGCAACAACTTTGCAATCGTTTCCTGAAAGAAGCCGAGGAACTCATCAAGAAGCTGCATCCAACCGACGGCAAGCCAGTGCAAAACGCCAACGAGCTGGAAAAACAAATCGGCCTGCTGCTGTTTCGCGTCAAGACCGGCCAGCCGCGTTCCGAAGCGTTGATGAAGATTTTAGAGGTTCCCGAAAACGCCGGCATAATGAACCGCGCCGAGTTGGAACTGCACAAGGATCAGAAGAAAGTGGATCTCTACCGCGAGAAGGAAGAATTGATTTTCGCGATGGACGAGAAAAGTCACGAGGCCGATCTCACCGAAAAGGGTCGCAACTTCATCAGCCCGCAAGACCCGGACGCGTTTGTGCTGCCGGATTTGACCACGATGTTGCACGACGTGGATGTCGGACCGGAAACTGACGCGCGCAAACGGCTCGAAACCAAGGCGAAGATGCAAGCCGACTTTGAGCAAAAGGCTCAGAAAATCCACGCAATCTCCCAATTGCTCAAGGCTTACAGCCTGTATCAGCTCGATGTGGAATACGTCGTGCAGGAAAACAAAGTCATCATCGTGGACCAGCACACCGGCCGTTTGATGCCCGGCCGCCGCTGGAGTGACGGTTTGCATCAGGCCGTCGAAGCGAAGGAAGGCGTGACCATCGAACGCGAGACGCAAACGCTCGCGACGATTACGATTCAAAATTATTTCCGCCTTTACCAAAAACTGGCGGGCATGACCGGCACCGCCGAAACCGAGGCGTCGGAGTTTTTCGACATCTACAAGCTCGGTGTCATGACCATTCCGACGAACAAGCCGAACATCCGCAAGGATTCGGACGATTCGGTTTACAAGACGCGCCGCGAAAAATTCAACGCCGTCGTCAATGAAATCAAGGCGCTCCATTTGCAGGGCCGGCCGGTGCTCGTTGGCACCATTTCCGTCGAAACCAGCGAAATGCTTTCGCGCATGTTGAAAAAGGAAGGGCTGATTCACTCCGTCCTCAACGCAAAATATCACCAGCAGGAAGCGGAAATTGTTTCCCGAGCCGGCCAGCGCGGCGCCATCACCATCGCCACCAACATGGCCGGTCGTGGCACGGACATCAAACTTGGCGAAGGCGTTCCCGCTGTCGGTGGCTTGCACGTTCTCGGCACGGAGCGCCATGAGTCGCGGCGCATTGACCGGCAGTTGCGCGGTCGCTGCTCGCGTCAGGGCGATCCGGGTTCGTCGCACTTTTTCATCTCGCTCGAAGACGATTTGATGCGTCTCTTTGGTTCCGACCGCATAGTGAAATTGATGGAGCGCATGGGCCTCGAAGAAGGCGAGGAACTCAAGCACGGTTTGCTCAACCGCTCCATCCAGCAGGCTCAGAAGCGCGTTGAGGGCCACAATTTCCAGCAGCGCAAACGCACGCTCGAATACGACGATGTGATGAACAAGCAGCGCGAAGTCATATACGGCTTCCGCAACGAAATCATCAACAGCGACGACGTGCGCGACCGCCTGATGGACATCATCGAGGAAGTGGTGATTCTCAAGATCGAGGAGTTTACTTCCGCCAGCGCGGATCCGGTCGAATGGCGCGTGCGTTCGTTGGCCGACTGGGTGAACTTGAATTTCCCGCTCGGCTTGCCCGAAGGCGAAATCGTGAAGGCCGCGCAATCCGGCAAGGAAGAGCCGGTGGCCGATTCCATTTACGATGGCTTGAGCCCGGCGCAGTTTGCCGTATGCAGTTTCATCAGCGACAGCATCCGCAAGGCCTACGAGCTGAAAGTCAGCTTCGAGGAGCCGGAAAAACTCGCGACCGTCGAGCGCTACACGATTTTGCAGGCGATTGACAAATTGTGGCAGGAGCATCTTTACGAGATGGATTCGTTGCGCCACAGCATCGGCCTGCGCGCGCACGGCCAGCGTGATCCGCTGCTGGAATACAAGGCCGAGGCGTTCAAAATTTTCGACGAGCTGATGGTCAACGTGAAGACCGAAATTTGTCACAATGTTTTCCGCAGCGCGTCGAGTCTGCTCGCGTTTGAAAACTTTCTGCGCAGCGCCCCGCAGCAGACGCTGCACACGAACACCAGCGCGTTTGGCGGTGCGCCGGCGGACGCTTCTGGCAAAAAGGCCAGCGATGTCGTCAGCGAAGCCGCCTCGGCGGCGGAAGCGCAGGCCAAGGCCAAGCCCGTCCGCACCGGCCCCAAAGTCGGCCGCAACGATCCTTGCCCGTGCGGCAGCGGCAAAAAATACAAGCAGTGCTGCGGCAAATGAGCGCCGCTGCGCGGGGTTTCTGATGTCGGGATTTGTCTGTTGGCGGCGCATGGTTCAATATGCGCCGCCAAAATTCTGTTGCCGTCGGTAACTCTTGGAGTGTCGCTGGCGTCTGCTAGGAAATTCTGCGTGATTCGAATGAAATTTATCTTTTGTCCCACCGCACTGCTCGTTGTTGTCCTCAGTCTGCTCGGTGCCTTCCACCTGAAGGCTGCGGAAACGCCTGACGCCGCGCGCGTCCGCGAAATTGCTGCGTGGTTGCCGGAGAGTCCCGCCGGTTTTGGCTGGCCGATTTCCGACCGCGCGCACTGGGACAAACTGGCCGCCGAGCCGGCGCTCAAGGGCGTGATTCAATCCGTCAACAAGCTCCTCGCCAAGCCGCTCGCCGAGGTGCCAGATAGTTTGTATCTGGAATATTCGCGCAACGGCAATCGCACGCACTGGCAGGATGCCGAGAATGACCGGCGCGGGCGCATCGGCCGTTTCACCGTGGCCGAGGCGTTGGAAAATAAGGGCCGCTTCCTGCCCGCCATTGAAAAAACCATTGCCGTTTTGTGCGCCGAAAAAACGTGGGTGCTACCGGCACACGACGGCGCGCTGAAAAATTTTAACGGCGAAGAAATTGAGCCTGACCTCGGCGCGACCACCGTTGCGGCCGAGCTGGCCGAGCTGGATTTTATTTTGGGCGAAAAACTTTCCCCCGCCACGCGCCGGCTCATTCACGATAATGTCCGCCGTCGCGTGATTGAACCGTTTCGCGCGATGGTTGAAGGTCGTCAAAAAGAGGCTTGGTGGCTGCATGCAACGATGAACTGGAATGCCGTCTGCGTGGGCAACACCATTTTTGCTGCGCTCACGCTGGAACCGTCGCGTGCTGACCGCGCGTGGTTCGCAGCGGCGGGCGAATATTTCATCCGCTATTCGTTGCTGGGTTTTACGACGGACGGTTATTGTGCCGAGGGCATCGGTTATTGGAACTACGGTTATGGCCACGACATATTGCTGTTCGAAACGCTCCGCCGCGCGACGGGCGGGCGGCTGGATATGTTTGACAGCCAGGCAGCGATTCAGCCGGCATTGTTTTGCCTGCGCGCCGAAATTTTCCCGGAAATTTATCCGACGATTTCCGATTGTGCGCCCGGCACGCAGGCCTCCTCTTCCCTCAAGGGCTTTGTGTGCCGCCGACTGGGTTTGGCTGGGGATGACAGCTTGATTCCCACCACTTTTTCCGACCTGCACATGGACATGATGTTCGTTTCCCTTGAAGAAAATGTGCCGCACGTCCAGCAAATGGTGACGGTGAATGCCAGTCCGCTGCGCAGCTACTTTCCGTTCGGTGGCGTGCTGATTACGCGCACGGCGGCGGATGCGCAGCCGCCCGTGGCGGCCGTTTTGAAAGGCGGCAACAATGATGAGCCGCATAATCATAACGACGTTGCCAGCTTCAGCTTCATCGTCGGCACGAACCTGCTCGTTTGCGATCCCGGCGGCGAAGTCTATACCAAACGCACGTTCGGCCCGCACCGCTACGACAGCGGCGTGCTGAATTCCTTCGGCCACGCTGTGCCCGTGGTGGCCGGCGAATTGCAGCGCACCGGTCGCGACGCACACGGCGTGATTCTGGAAACGAATTTCACCGACGCGGCGGATACTTGGAGGCTGGATTATCATTCCGCTTACGCCGTGAAAACCTTGCAGCAGCTCGAACGCACGTTCGTGTTTGCGCGCGGCGCGGCGCCGTCGCTCACCGTGACGGACGCGGTGAAATTTTCCAAGCCGGAAAAGTTTGAGAGCGCGCTGGTGACCTGGGGCACGGTCAAGCAACTCGACGAACACACTTTGGAAATCACCGATGGCGGCAGCACGGTGCGCGTGGCGGTGGATACGCAGGGTCGCAGCTACCACCTCAAAGTTGTGAAGATTGACGAGGACGTGCATTCGGAGCGCAAGCCTTACCATGTTGGCATCGTATTGAACTCAAAGATTTCGGCGGCGACCATCACGCTGCGGATTTTTCCGGTGACGAAATAATTTTCCACTAGCTAACTGCGCGGTTGTGTTTTTTGCCGCGTGCCTTCATGCTGCCGGTCGATTTTACTATGAATCGCATCGGCATAGATCTTGGTGGAACAAAAATCGAGGGCGTCGTGCTCGACGCCAGCGGCAAGGAAATCATCCGCAAACGCATTCCCACGGAACGCGAGCGCGGCTACCAGCACATTTTGCAACGGCTGAAATCCATGCATGACGAACTGGTTGCCGCCGTGCCCGGCCAGCCGACCACCTTCGGTATCGGCACGCCCGGCGCGATGTCGCCGCGCACCGGACTGCTCAAAGGTTCCAACACCGTCTGCATGAACGGCCAGCCAGTCAAAGCCGATTTAGCTAAACTTCTCGGGCGCAATATTGAAATCCAAAACGATGCCAATTGCTTTGCCATGGCCGAGGCATTGCTCGGCGCGGGCAAAGGCAAAAAGCTCGTTTTCGGTGTCATCATGGGCACCGGCTGTGGTGGCGGCATCGTTTACAAGGGCGAAGTGTTCACCGGCCCGCAGGCCATCGCTGGCGAATGGGGCCACATGTCCATTGATCCGCAAGGACCGCTTTGTTACTGCGGCCAACGCGGCTGCATCGAGACCTTTATCAGCGGCGGCGGTTTGGAAAAGCGCTACGCGGAAAAATTCGGCGTCCAACGTCCGCTGAAAGAAGTCGAGGCTGCGTATTTCGCGGGCGAACCGCAGGCGGTCGAGTTCATGAACTGGTTCTTCGACCGCTTTGGCCGCGCGATGGCCAACCTCATTGACATCCTCGACCCCGACATCGTGGTGCTCGGCGGCGGCGTCTCCAATTTCAAGGCCGTTTACACCGAAGGCGTCGCGGCGGTGAAGAAATACGTCTTCACGGACGAGTTGGAAACACCCATTGTGCGGCACCAACTCGGCGATTCCGCCGGTGTCCTCGGCGCGGCCCTCGTTGGCATTTGACGCGGAAAGAAAGTTGCTTGATTCTCCTGCCGATGAGGTAAAATGTCTTGCCATGTCGTCAGAAAATAATTTGAACCCCGCCGCCCGCCCGCCGCTGGACCTCGCCGCGCTGGTCAAGGAACACGCCGGCCGCAATTACGAGCTGCACGCGGAGCACATCAATCCCGCCAACGTCAAAACCCTCAAGACCATCGGCTTTGACCGCTGCTACACGCGCGCCGAGGGGCCGTATTTGTGGGATGTGAAGGGCGACCGGTATCTCGATTTGCTTTCCGGCTACGGCGTGTTCGGCCTCGGCCGCAACCATCCCGAAGTCCGCCGCATCCTGAAGGAATTTCTCGACGCCGATTATCCGTCACTCGTGAAGATGGAGGCGCCGTTGCTCTCCGGGTTGCTCGCCGCCGAATTGAAGAAGCGCATGCCGAACGATCTGGATATGGTGTTCTTCACCAATTCCGGCGCCGAAGGCGTGGAGACGGCCATCAAATACGCCAAGTGCGCCACCGGCAAACCCGCGCTCATCCATTGCAAAAAATCTTTCCACGGTTTGAGCACCGGCGCGCTCTCCCTCAACGGCGATGACTCGTTCCGCGACGGTTTTGCGCCGTTCCTGCCCGATTGCCGCGCCATTCCGTTCAATGATTTGGAAGCGTTGGAAAAGGAATTGAAGCAAGGCGACGTCGCCGCGTTCATCGTGGAACCCGTGCAGGGCAAAGGCGTGAACATTCCGGCCCCCGGCTATCTGCTGGCGGCGCAACAGCTCTGCCGCAAGCACGGCGCGCTGTTCATTGACGACGAAGTGCAGTCCGGCATGGGCCGCACGGGCAAATTTTTGGCCATCGAACACGACGGCGCGGTGGACCCGGACATCGTGATTCTCGCCAAGACGCTGTCCGCTGGTTTCGTGCCCGTGGGCGCGGTGCTCTGCAAGAAGTGGATCCACGAAAAAGTGTTTTCCTCCATGTCCCGCTCCGTGGTGCACAGCTCCACGTTCAGCCAGGGCAGCTTTGCGATGGCCGCCGGCCTCGCCGCGCTCGACGTGCTGGACCGCGAGAACCTCATCGCCAACGCCGCGAAGATGGGCGACCTCATCGGCAAAGGCGTGCAGGCGATGATGCCGAAGTATGAGTTCATGAAAGAAGTCCGGTGGCGCGGTTTGATGGTCGGCATCGAGTTCGGCTCGCCGAAATCGCTCTCGCTGAAGATCGCGTGGACCACCTGCCACACGCTGGACAAGAGTTTGTTCCCGCAAGCGGCGGTCATTCCGCTGCTGGACAAGCACCACATCATCACGCAGGTCGCCGGGCACGCCGTGGACGTGGTGAAATTGCTGCCACCGCTCGTCATCACCGAGACGGACGTGAATTATTTCCTGGCCGCGTTCGAGGATACGATGGTGCAGATGCACAAATTCCCCGGACCGGCGTGGGACGTGTTGACGGGCATCGGCAAGATGGCCCTGACGCAGCGCGCACGGTGACCGCAGCCCTAGTGCTTGAAAATAGCCCACGGCTTTAGCCGTGGGTTGACATCCGCCCCAATCCTAAAGTCCCGCCGGGGACGAAAGAACCGTTCGGCCGTCCCTTTGGGACTTCGTTTTTTTGTTGATGAGCCGCCCAGCCTTGAAAGGTTGGGCTATTTTCGTGTAAACTATTGGTATTGAACAATCCCGGCAGCCGCTCGGCTGAAATTGGCGGGTTCCGGGCGGAAGCCGGACGCCTCCGGCTTTAATCCGGACGCTTCCGGACTTGTTCCGGACACCTCCGGAACTTCCCCGACAGCCTCCGGACTTGTCCCGGACGTCTCCGGAACTTCCCCGACGGCTTCCGGACTTGTTCCGGACGCCTCCGGAACTTCCCCGACAGCTTCCGGACTTGTCCCGGAGACGTAAAAACTCCGCCCGGAACCGTCCAAACATAGTTTGGACGGTGGCGAAACGGAGTTGGCAGTCGCCGGCCTGTTCAGGGCGTCGGTTTGGCCGGTGCCGGCGCTGGCGTTTCGTGGTGGGCAGCGGGGCGGACGCTTTTGCGCAGGTTGATGGCTTCTTGCGCTTGGGAGCTACCACGGCCAAACGCGGTGATGACCATGTCGCAACCGTTGCTGGCGTCGTTGTAAGCCGTCGCGACGGCGTCGTTCACGACGATGGTGGCGTCCTTCAACTGTGTCTTGATGCCTTCCTGCACATCGTTGGCATCCGACACGGCTTTGGATTCGACCGGGAGCTGGGCGATGATGTCGGTCGGGTCCACCTTCGCGGCAATCATCTGCGTTTTATACTTGGCCAGCATCGCCGCCGTGCTGGCACAGAAGCCGACCACTTCGTTGGCCGGATACGTTACTTTTGGTTTGTTCATTTGTATTACGGGAGCTTTTTTGGGACCCCAAACAGCGCCCGGCGCATTCCAACACGTTCCGTCGTCATATTTGGGAACAAAAGTGCTCATCTTATTTTTCGTTGTTGTTTCCCTCCAACCCGGACCGGCGCTGGAGATTGGCATAACAATTACCAGAGTTGGCCGCGTTTGAATAGCTGCCGTAAGCAAGTATAATCTTGGCGAAGGATGACTATTAGCCGGATAAAATCGCGAGAATCGCCAATGTTTACCGCAGCGATTTCAGTGCGGCCTTGAAATCTTTGGGCAAGGGCGCGGTGAAATGTTTTTCTTTTTTGGTGCGCGGATGGATGAAGGTCAGTTCCTTGGCGTGCAGCAACACGCGCGGCGCGGCGTAATTTGTCTGTTCCTGCAATTTTTTATTTTGCTTCGCGCCGTAGGTGGCGTCGCCGACGACCGGAAAGCCGAGGTGCAGGAGGTGCACGCGAATCTGGTGCGTGCGCCCGGTGTGGATTTGCGCCTCCACGTGCGTGGCCAGGGGCAACCGCTCAAGCACGCGCCAGGTCGTGTGCGCCGCGCGGCCGTCGCCATCCTCGTGGACGGCCATCCGCTTGCGGTGGGTGGGGTGCCGGGCGATGGCGGCGTGGATTTCGCCAGTGTCGCCGGGGATCACACCGCAGACGAGGGCGTGGTAAAGCTTTTTGACGACGCGCGTGGAAAATTGTTCAGAGAGCGCGAGGTGTGTGGCGTCGTTTTTGGCGACGACGAGGCAGCCGCTGGTTTCCTTGTCGAGCCGGTGGACGATGCCGGGTCGCGCCACGCCGCCGATGCCGCTGAGCGAACCGGCGCAATGATGGAGCAGGGCGTTGACGAGCGTGTGTTCCTCGTGCCCGGCGGCGGGATGCACGACCAAGCCGGCGGGTTTGTTGATGACGAGCAGCGATTGGTCCTCGAACAAGATGTCCAACGGGATGTCTTCCGGCTGCGCCTCGGCGGGGCGGGCGTCCGGCCAGGTAATTTCAATCGTGTCGCCGGCGCGGGGATGGTGCGTGGGCTTGGTGGCCTCGCCGTTGACGCGGATGTGACCCTGTTCGATGAGCCGTTGCATCGTTCCGCGCGAGACGGCGTCGTAACGGCCGCGCAAAAAGATGTCCAGCCGCTCGCCGGGGCGCGATTGTTCGACCGTGAAGGTTTCGGTGCGGGTGGACATGCGGTTGGGCTCAGGCCGAAGGCGGTTTCGGCGCGTGTTCGGTCTGCCAGGTGATGAGGAAAATCAGGCCGACGCCGGTGCAGATGGCGGTGTCCGCGATGTTGAAGGCGGGGAAGCCGAGTTCACCGCCGCCGCGCTGGAGAATGTAGAAGTAAAGAAAATCAATGACCTCGTGGCGGTCGGGCAGGAGGCGGTCGGTGAGATTGCCGGCGATGCCGCCGAAGATGAGGCCGAAGGCGATCTGGCCCGGGAGCGTGTGGGAATTAAAATGGTGTCGGGTAAGAAAGAGCGCGACGAACGCCAGCAGCGCCACGAAGGCGAGGGCCCCGTTGTTGCCGCGAAACAGGCTCCACGCGGCGCCGGTGTTGCCCCAGTGGACGAATTTAAAGAAGCCGGGGATGATGATTTTTTCGTCGCCCTTCTCGAGCAGGTTCAGCACGAGCCATTTGGTGAACTGGTCGAGGATGAACACCACCGCCGCGAGGATGGCGATGTAGCGGTTGGACTTGTTAAAGATGGGGCCGGCGGGTGCCATGCGATTTCAAACCATTAAACCGCAAGCCGCGCCAAAGCTAAAGCCATTTCACCGGCGGGAAAATCCTTTGCCGTCGGCGCGGAGCCACTAAACTAGGCGCATGGCGTTGGTGCGCATCCTGATTGACGGCTATTCGCT
This sequence comes from uncultured Verrucomicrobia subdivision 3 bacterium, assembly GCA_903889895.1. Classification (GTDB taxonomy): domain Bacteria; phylum Verrucomicrobiota; class Verrucomicrobiia; order Limisphaerales; family UBA11358; genus UBA11358. Next base: position 124,227 of record CAISYZ010000089.1, read on the forward strand.
GCTCCACAGTTGGCCGGAGCTGGCGGAGGGCGCGCCCCGGCATTCGGAGACCGCGCGCGATGCGCTGGTGGAACTGCTCCAGCAATATCAAGACGCGTGCGGCACGCCGGTGACCATCTTCTTCGACGGTCGCGGCTCGCGCCGGAAGCCGAAGAACGAATCCGGCACGGCGGTGGAGGTGCTGTTTTCCAGTTCCGGCCAGACGGCGGATGATTTAATCGAGCGCGCGGCGCATCGTTTCCAACCCTACGGCGAGGTGCTGGCGGTGACGGACGATTTTGCCGTCCGCGATACGGTGGGCGGCTTCAACGGATCGGTGGCAAGCTGCGGCAATTTCATTGCGATGATCCAGAATGCGCTGGCGAACTTGCAGGAAAACCTGAACAATCACAATCGCTCCGAACGAAACCGGTTTTTTCGGTCGCGTTGAAACATGAAACTGTCGCGACAAAACTATTTTTCCATCCTCGCCCGCTGGCAATGGGCGCTGCTGGCGTTGCTGCTGTTGCCCGCCGGTGTGGTCACGTCTGCCGAGGTGCCGGGGCGCTGGCTGTTCGTCTTCGAACTGTCGCCCGCGATGGAAAAGCGGCTGCCGGCGACGGCGGAAGTTTTGCAAAACCTGCTCGCGAACGAAGGGCGCGTGCATTTGCAGGAGGGCGACAGTATCGGGGTCTGGACGTGCGGGCCCACGCTGGGTGCCGGCCAGTTTCCGCTGACGACCTGGCGCGCGGCGCAGGCGACGGCGCTGACGAGCAACCTGCTGGATTTTCTGCAGACGCAAAAATACACAAGCGCGGCGCGGCTGGCGGTGCTGGCACCTACGCTGGAAGGCGTGGTGGCCGATTCGCCGCGCCTGACGGTGGTGATTTTTTGCGCCGGGGAAAATCCCGTCTCCGGCACGACTTATGATACCGGCATCAACCTGACGCTGCAGGAGGGCCGCGCGGAGCGGAAGAAAAAAAGCCAGCCGTTCGTGGTCGTGATGCGTTCGCTGGCGGGAAAATACATTGGTTGCACGGTGAGCTTTCCGCCATCCGCCATCAATTTGCCGCCGTTTCCGCTGCCGCCCGCGCCGCCCAGCAATCCGCCGCCGGTGCGGGTGGCCGCGCCGACGAAGCCGGTGAGTGCGCCGGTGGTGCCAAGCTTGGTCATTGTCGGCACCAAGGTCACCGGCCCGCTGGCCGAACCGCCCGCGTCGGCAACAGCAGCTGTTAGTCCGCCGCCGGTTGAGCCGCCGAAACTGGTGGAAGTTGCCGCGCCGGCTCTCGCGCCAGTGGCTGCGGCTCCCATTGCGCCGGTGAAGTCGCTCATCTTGCAGGGACCCGCGCCGGTCCCAGTCAAAGTGGCGCCACCCTTGCCACCGCCGCCGACCAATTCGCCGGCGGCGGCCACTGAAAAGACCGACCGGGAGTCGCGGCGGTTAATTTACATTGCCGTGGGTTTATTTGTGGTGGTGGTCATCGTCGGCGTGGTGATCTTCCGTGCCGGGCGGCGGCCGCAGACGAGCCTGATCACGAGTTCGATGCAGGACGACCCGCGCCGGAAATGATTTTATTCTGCGCGTGACTTTTGGCCGCGCCTGTGGAAAATTTCGCGCTCATGAAAGCCATTTCTTTTCTCTGTGCGCTCGGTCTGTTGACCGCCAGCGCTTTTGCCGAGGACGCCACCACCAATGCGCCGGCCGCCGCGCCCGCCGCTGCCCCCGCGAAGGCCGCCGACGAGGTCGCCATCATCAAGACGAGCGAAGGCACGCTGGTCGTGGAGTTTTATCCCGACGTCGCGCCGAACCACGTCGCGAATTTCAAGAAGCTCGCGCGGCAGGGATTTTATGACGGCCAGTGTTTTCACCGCGTCATCAAGGGTTTCATGATCCAGGGCGGCGACCCAAACACGAAGGATGACGCGAAGAAGGATTCGTGGGGCCAGGGCGGCCCGGGCTACACCATCAACGCGGAGTTCAACGCCAAGCATCACGCGCGCGGCATCCTCTCGATGGCGCGCACGCCGGATCCGAATTCCGCCGGCAGCCAGTTTTTCATCTGCCACGGCGATGCGGGTTTTCTCGACAACCAATACACGGTGTTCGGCAACCTGATCAAGGGCTACGACGTGCTGGACAAGATTGCCAATACGCCGACGGAAGGTCCCGACCGTCCGGTGAAGCGCGTCAACATTGACAGCGTCAAAATCGTGCCCGCTGACAGCGTTAAATAATTTTCCCATCAACCAAAATATATTATGAGTGAAGTTGCCATTCTTACCACCAGCGCCGGCGAAATCGTCCTTGAATTCTGGCCGGACGTTGCGCCGGGCCACGTTAAAAATTTCATCGACCTCGCGAAGAAAGGTTTTTACGACGGCACGGCTTTTCACCGCGTCATCAAGGGTTTTATGATCCAGGGCGGCGATCCGCTGACGAAAGATGATTCCAAGCAGCGCGCTTGGGGCACGGGCGGTCCCGGCCACCAAATCAAAGCCGAGTTCAACGACAAGCCGCACGTTCGCGGCGTGCTTTCGATGGCGCGCTCGAATGATCCGAATTCCGCCGGCTCGCAGTTTTTCATCTGCCACGGCGATCCGCGTTTTCTGGACCGCCAATACACGGCGTTCGGCAAGCTTATCAAGGGCGACGATGTGCTGGAAAAAATCGCCACCACGCCCACGGTGCCCGGCGACCGGCCCGTGACGAAGCAGACGCTCATCAGTGTGAAAATCGTCGCGGCCGATGCGGTGAAATAAATTTCATTTGCGGAATTTTCAAGGCGCGGAATTTATTCCGCGCCTTTTTATTTTTGGAATCGCCGCGACGTTTCCCGCCTTTACTTGCGACAAAAATGAAGTAGATATTTCGCCATGAATAATTCGATCATTCCGTATCCGACCGTCATCGAGCAGACCGCGCGCGGCGAGCGCCAGTTCGACATTTTTTCGCGGCTGTTGGTTGACCGCATCATCTTTCTCGGCACGCCGGTGGACGACGGCATCGCCAATGTCATTGTGGCTCAGCTTTTGTTTTTACAGATGGCCGATCCTAAGAAAGACATTCATTTCTACATCAATTCGCCCGGTGGCAGCGTGTCGGCGGGGCTGGCGATTTACGACACGATGCAATACACCACATGCGACATTAACACTTACTGCATCGGCCAAGCGGCGAGCATGGGCGCGGTGCTGCTGTCCGGCGGCACGAAGGGCAAACGCTTTGCGCTGCCGAACTCCAACATCATGATTCATCAGGTGCTCGGCGGCGCGGAAGGCCAGGCGAGCGACGTGGAAATCCGCGTGAAATACATGCTGAAACTCAAGCAGCGCTTGAACACGATTCTCGCTAAGCACAGCGGTCAAACTTATGACGTGGTGGAAAAAGCCTGCGACCGCGACAATTTCATGAGCGCCGAGGAGGCCAAGGCCTTCGGCCTCGTGGATCACGTCGTGCAATCGCGCAAGGATCTGCCGGGTGCGGAAAAAGTTTAAGGCCGCGAAACGAACGGGTTATCTTTGATGTAAAAGCGGAGCAACCGTTTTGCCCAGTGTTGCGCGTAGTCAACGCCAATGCGCGGGCGCTTGACGACGGAAATTCTCTCCGCGACTTCCGGCTCGGCTATGAAAAGCTCATCGCTCAACAAATCATGGCCGTTGAGCCGCCGGTCAATTTCCATCGCGCGGCACAGCAAGCCCGGCCCACTGGTTTTGCCCGGAAGATTTTTCACTGGTTCAACCGCGCGCAACAAAACCGCCGCGCCGTTGCCTTCGCGTTCCGTCACGACGTTCATGCAATGGTGCATGCCGTAAATCAAATAGACGTAGGCAAACCCCGGTGGGCCAAACATGATTTTGGTGCGTTCGGTCCGGCCTTTGGAAGAATGGGCGGCGAGATCGTGTTCGCCGAGATACGCCTCGACCTCGACAATTTTCCCGATGCGCTCGATTTTGGCGGACTGGAGAACGAGCAATTTGCCGAGCAATTCCTGCGCGACGATCACGGTGTCGCGGTCATAAAATGGGCGCGGCAGTTTTTGCACGCGCAAGACTGGCGCAATTCCCGGTTTGACAGGAAGCAAAATGTGCGCAAAATGATTGCCCGTTTCGGTGGCCAGCGTAGCTCAGTTGGTTAGAGCGTGGGACTCATAAGCCCGAGGTCAGTGGTTCGATTCCACTCGCTGGCACCATTCCGGTTCGGGCGCTTGGCGCAGTGGTAGCGCTGCTCCTTTACACGGAGAAGGTCGCAGGTTCGAATCCTGCAGTGCCCACCATTCAAATTTTTTCCAGCGTCCCATCGTGGTGCAGCTTCAACTTGGTGCCGCGCCACTCCACCGTGTTACCGGCGAACGCCGCCAGCCAAATCGCCGCCGCCAGCAAATCCTTTACCGGCACCAGCCACGCGGGGGAAATTAATTTTCCACCCGGCGTGAAACGGCATTGCAAATTTTGCGCCAGAAGAATTCGCACCAGCAAAAAGACAATTGCCACCAGTGGCGCATAGAAAGTATTGGCGGTGGTCAATAAAATACCTAGCCACAGCAGCGGCCACAGCGAGGCGTTTGCGACAATGCTGAAAAAATACGGCAGCGGCTGGCAGACGCGGATGGTGCGTGCCCAGCGCAGTTGATGCTGCCAGACCTGCCGCCAGTTCATCGGCGCGCTCCAGCATTCGACGACGACGGGGCAGAGCGCGATGGCGTGGCCGCTTTTGGCGATGCGCTGGCCGAGTTGGTAATCGTCGGCCAGATGGTCGGCAAACGCGGCGAACCCGCCGATTTGCGCGAGCGCATTGCGGCGCACCAGCAGCGCGGCACCGAGCGCGAAATCAAGCGGCTTCAAGGTTTGCGACTGCAAGACTTGGCTCCAGAAATCGGCGTTGACGGCGACGGCTTCCCAGCGCATCGCGTTGGTCGTCGGGTTGGCGAGCCGGTAAAAACAATTCACCAGCGCGATTTTTTCAGCGCGCAATGGCGAAACAAAATTGGTGAGAAAATCCGCTGGCACACGCACGTCGGCGTCGCAGGTGAGAATCAAATCGTGCCGTGCGAGTTTTTCCAATTGGGCGAGCTTGGCGACCTTGGCATTGGTGCCGGTGAGGTTCTGGCAAATAACCAACCGCGCGTTGGCGGCGGGATGTTCGGCGAGCAGGTTGCGGACGATTTCATTAACCGGATCATTTTCATCCGCAACCCCGAAGAGGATTTCCACCGGCCCGGCATAATTTTGCCGGAGCCAGCTTTGCAACGATTCGCGGGTGGTGGCGTCGCAGCCTTTGAGCGGCTTGAGAATGGAAACTGCCGGGGCAAAATTTTCCCCGGCGGTTTTTTGGTGCAGGGGAAATTTTTGCGCGGCCAGCCATTGCCAAAACAGGATGCCGCAGCTCAACGCCGCGAGCGCCCCAAAAATAGTTGCCAGAAAAATCACCGCGCAGAGGAAACCGGAATTTCGGTGTTTTAACCAGTGTCTTTTTTGCGCTGGTTGACGGAGGCTTCCGGGTTTTCCGGCGCGCCGGGAAGGTTTTCCGCCCCGGCCTCAAGGTTATTTGCTCCGCCTGCAAGGTTATTTGGGGCGCCGTCAAGGTTATGCGTTCCGCCGTGGAGGTTATTTGGGCCGGACCCAAGGTTTTGCGGAAGGCAGACAAGGTTATCCGTCCCGCGCTCAAGGTTTTTTCCTTCGCACTCCAGGTTATTTAAAGCGGACCCAAGGTTATTTGCTCCGCCGAGAAGGTTATTTACGCCGGACTCGAGGTTTTTTGTGATAAATAACCTACTCTGCGGAATAAATAACCTACATTGCGCGCCTCAAAACCGCAAGTATGCCCAACTATTATACACTTTCAGCCGCCAATACCGCATTTTCAGGGTTTTGACCGGTTCCAGCCCAATTTCCCGGCGGAGGGACCGCCGGGGATGTCAGTCATTTGGCCGAGGCCTTGACGGGCTTGCCGCGAACGGGAGGAGAAGTGTCGGGTGAATGTGCGCGCTATGCCTTCACGTCGGGATGCTCGTCAATGACCAGGACGCCGTGCGCCGGCAGGTCGTAGCTGCTGACGATGTTCTGGCCGGTGAGGAAGTCGTGCATCGGCTTGTAGAACTGGACGCGCACCGGGGAATTTTGGTGGTTGAGCAGGAAGAACACGCGCGCGCCTTCTTTTTCGCGCATAGAGACCTCGATGTTTTCCGGCACCTTCAACAGCGGGAACAGCCCGCTCATCTGGCGGAGCCACGCCACAAGGTCGTGGTAAAAATGTTGGTGGCTTTGCGTGCCGATGTAAATGGCCTTGCCGAGGCCGAAGGTGTTCATCGTGATGGCAGGCTTGCCGGCGTAAAAATCCTTGCCGAAAGTCGCGAGGATCTGGCAACCCTTGGGCTGAATGAGATCGCACCAGATGCGCGCCGGATGCATGTGGCTGGTCTGGAACGCGCCCTTGAACGTGAGCAGATTGTCCTCGGTCGGCGGCAGCATGTCGAATTCCTGAACTTCGAGGCCGAACAAATCCGTGAGGTCGTGCGGAAAACCGGTATCGGGAACAATGTTGTGCTCGTCCACCAGGCCGGTGTTGAAGGTGCTGATGAGTGTGCCGCCGTTTTGGACGAACAGCTTTAGCCGGTCGGCGTCGCCGGCGGAAAGCAGATGCAGCGACGGCGCGAAAACGATTTTGTATTTCGACAAATCTTCATTTGGCCGAGCAAAGTCCACGAGGATGTTGCGGTCATGGAGCGAATTGTAAATCAGCTGAATATGTTCGCGCAGATTGAAACACTTGCTTGGCTGGTTCGGCTGGGACAAAAGCCATTCGTTGTCGTGTGAATAAAGAATGCAGACTTCGGCGGAAACTTTCGTGTCCTTGAGCACCGGCGCGAGCACCTTGAGTTCTTCACCGATGTGGGCAATTTCATCGAACACGCGGCGGCTGCCGCTGTCCAGATTGTGCGGCAGCACCGCGCCGTGAAACTGCTCGGTGCCGACGCGCGGTTGCCGCCAGCGGAAAAACAGGATGGCGTCCGCGCCGCGCGAAATGAGCTGGTAGGTGAACATCCGCAGCACGCCGGGGCGGACGAGCGAATTGACCTCCTGCCAGTTCACGTTGCCGGCCTTCTGCTCCATAACCCAGAAACCGCTGTCGCCGTCGGGCGTGCGGATGCCGGTTTTTTTCAGCGAGCGCAGCATGTCGATTTCGCAGGCGATTTCCGCCGGCTTGGCCTTGATGGCGGCGGTGCTTTCGATGGAGACAAAATCCAGTTGCTCGGCCAAATCAAAATGGTCGAAACGGTGGCGCAGCGCGCGGAGGTTGGTCGTCACCGGCCGGTCGGGCGTGATTTCGCGCAGCACATCGGCCTGCATTTTGACAAACTGCACGATGGTGTCGCTGCAAAAACGGTTCCAGTTCAGGACTAGCGCGGGATTGTGAATGGTCGGCGCGGCCATCGGCATCGGCACCTGATTCCAAGCGGAAACTATTTGCCCCCAGTGGCGCAGACCGAGGCGTTCGTTCAGGCGCTCGATGGTTTCATATTTCGCCTCGAGCCAGAGATGCCAGTCGCGGCGGGTATCTTCATTGAAAGAAGACTCCGTGAAATGGCCGCCGAGGCTGTTGTCAATCTGCCACGCGACGAGCTGCGGATGGTCGCCAAGCGCGCGCGCCATGGCTTCGACGATGCGCTTGGAGTGGTTCCAGTAAACTTCGCTGTTGATGCAGACGGCGCGGCGGGTGCCGGCATGCTTGACGCGGCCGTTTTCATCCACCGGCAAAATCTCCGGATATTTTTGCGCGAGCCAGACCGGCGGCGCGGCGGTGGGGGTGCCGAGAATGACCTGGATGCCTTTTTCACCGAGCACATCCATCACGCGCTTGAGCCAGTCGAAATTGAATTTGCCTTCCTCGGCTTCGCAAAGACCCCAGGAAAATTCGCCGATGCGGACGACGTTGAAGCCGGCGGCAGCCATGAGTTCGGCATCGCGCGACCATTGCGCCTCGGGGTTTTCAGCTGTGCCAGCAAAGGGGAAAACCCATTGCTCCGGATAATAGTCAACGCCGAAATACATATAATTTTCCTCGGGCTTGTTAGGGCGACACTAAAAGCAAACCGCCGCGCTGGCAATGAAAATCGCGCAGCGCGGCGGCGGAAATTTTTCGGCGGGTTTATTTTCCGAACAGGCCGCCGAGGCCTTGGCCGATTTTGCCGGCGGTGTTGCCAAGGTTTTTGGCGGCACCGGTGGCGGCATCGGCCGCACCCTTGCCGAGGTTGGCCACGGATTCGCCCACGGCCTTGATGGTGGCGGTGGTGATTTCACCGAGAATTTTTTGCGTCAGGTCGCCGGCAGTGATGCCGTCGGGACCGGTGCCCAGATTGCTGAAATGAATGTCCGGTAGCGGCAGGGTCGCGCCGTTGAAATGCACCTTCGCGCCGGTGATGAGAAAGTCGTCCACCTCCAATTTTTTGCCTGCCTTCTTCGTCGCCGGCTGCGCGGGGACGTTCGCGTCGGCGGGTTTGGCGGCACTGCCGCCGGTGAAGGCGTTCACGTTGTCCATGATTTTATTAAGGTTGTTCGCGCCGAACGGATTTCCATTGAAGCTGATTTCTGGCGAGCGCACCTCGACGGATTTGATGACGATTTTGTCGGACAGCAACGAGCCGGGCGCGAGGCTGACGACGGCTTTGCCGACGGTGATGGCGATGGGCGACTGGGATTTGTAGTCGTCAGGATTGCCTAGCACGAGGTTGTCCACGCCGCCGGAGCCGGTGAGGATGCCGACATGCACCGCGTCAACGGTCAGCGCGGTTTGTGTGACTTTGGGGCCGACGGTTTGCATGCCGGCCTTCACCGCGTCACCGAGGAAAAATCCCACGACAATAACCGTGATGATGAAGAGGGCCAGCAGGGTGATGCCGATGCCAACGATAATTTTCTTTTTCATAGCGGGAAATTGCCAACGCTGCGGAACTTTGGAAAGAATTTTCCGACCCACTCAAGCCGTAATCATGGTGCGAACCATGTCCACCAGCTTGTTCACATCATAAGGTTTGGCAACAAATACATCTGGTTTCACTGCCGCGCCGGCAAACACCTCGCCGTCCACCGTGCCACTGATGAGGATGGTTTTCTGCTGTGGGTTCAGCCGGCGGCATTCGCGAATCAAATCCATTCCACTCATGCGGCCCATGGCGTAATCAGTGAGCACCACGGCGGGCGCAGCCTCGGGAAATTCCTTCAGTGCCTGTTCCGGATTGGTGAAGGTGCGCACGTTGCAGCCGAGCGGTGAGAGGATGGTTGCGGCGAGTTCCAGCAATAGCAACTCGTCATCCACCACAAAAACTGTGGGGACTGGCTTTGGTTTGGTGCTGGAGAGATTCATGCTGGAACTGAGCTGGTGTATTAAAGCTAACATCGTGCCGTCACCGCCCGCAAGCCCCAAGATTTGGCTGGATTGCAGAAAAAACCGTTGCTTACCAACGGCGTCGCGCCTACTCTTTTGTTTGGCAGTGAATTCGCCGTCAAACAAGGATCTGTATTCATGAAAAAAAAATCAGTGTCCGTGCCGGAACCCCCGAAATCCAGCGCCACTAAACCGCGTAGTGCCAGCAAAACTGATGCAGCGCTGGCATCTGTGTCTAAAAGCAGTCTGGCTACTGACAAGCCTGCGCGCACCCAGCGCAAACCTTTAATCGATGCCGCCGTGGACAAGGTGAAGGCCATGCTTACCTCCAAGGGCTCCGCCAAAAAATCCGCCGCCGCCGAACCCGAGGTGGAGGTGGAAGCGCCGACGGTTGTCCGCCGCAGCTACACGCGCCGCAAAAAAGAGGAATCACTCGAAGTGCCGCCAATCCTCCTTGAAGGCGATGCGCCTTCGTCTGTGGCTGCCAGCGGTCCCGGCGAAAAATTTTCCCTCGGGGCCACGCCACCCGCGCAAATTTTTTCCGGCGGCGAACTGCCGGAAAGCTACGGCACCAAAAAATTATTTCTCACCGCGCGCGATCCGCACTGGCTTTACGCGCACTGGGATTTGACCCGCAACCAGCAGGCCGCATTAAACACCGAGTCCACCGACGGCCACCTCATCCTCCGTATTTTTGCCGGTAAAATAGAAGGCCATCCCACCTACGAAATTCACGTCCATCCGGAATCGCGCCACTGGTTCGCGCACGTTGAGCGTGCCGGCAATTCCTACGCCGCCGAGCTCGGCTATTATTCCGCGCTGGGCAAATGGATGCGCGTCGCTGTCTCCAGCGGCACGGTCACTCCGCCCGACGCCGCTGCGAAGGAAGACGCCGCCGAGTTTGCGACCATCCCGTTTGAATTTCCCTTTGCGCGGTTGATGCAAATTATCGAAGACGCCGTGCGCGACAACATCCCGCTGGCGCAGGCCATCGAGGAATTGCGCCGCGCCGGGCACCCAGACCTGCCGCGCTTTTCACATTCGATTCATTCGCAGGTAGTCGCGCCCGGCCCGACGCGCCAATGGACGCCGGAGCAGGAGAAGGCGCTCGCCAAAATTATCAGCATTGACGAGACCCGCCGCGTCTGGATGGGCTCGCTGGAAATCACCGAACTCATCCGCCGCCGCCTCGCGCACGCGGGTGACACGACCTCGCCGGTGACGGCCTTCGGCATTTCCAGCCCTGGCATTGCCTCCAGCCCGACCAGTCCCTTCGGCGGCGCGCGCGCGGACAAGACGAAAGGTTTTTGGTTCAACGTCAACGCTGAGCTGATTATCTACGGCGCGACCGAACCCGATGCGAAAGTCACGCTCGGTGGCCACGAGATTAAGCTGCGTTCCGATGGCACGTTTAGTTTCCGTTTTGCGCTGCCGGACGGAAAATATGATCTGCCGGCCGTGGCTGTTTCCGCCGACGGCACCGATGGCCGCGCGGCGGAGCTAAAATTTATCCGTGAAACGCAATATCTCGGCGATGTTGGCGCGACGCCGCAGGATCCGTCGCTCCAGCCGCCGTTGCCGGACAACTTGTAATCTCCATGGAGTCGCCCGAACGCGGAGCCTTGATGCTCGTCCGTTTCATCGCCGCTACACTCATCGGCTGGGCGCTGGTTGACTTGTTTTTATACTGGTTGGTCAGCAACCACAAGAATGTGCCGTTGGAAACTATTCCGTGCATTGAGAAAGCCTTGCCGGCGGTCGTTGGGGTTGCCATGTTCATCAAATCCAAATCGCTTGCGGAATGGATTTCCGACAAACTCGACCTGTAACACATTATTTGGGCTATGCCTGGCTATCTGTCCATCGTTCTTCACGCGCACCTGCCGTTTGTGCGGCATCCGGAGCATGAAAAATTTCTGGAAGAGAGCTGGCTGTTTGAGGCGGTCACGGAAACTTATCTGCCGCTGATTCAAGTCGTGCAAGGCTGGCGGCGCGACCAATTGCCCGCGCGCTTTACGCTCTCGCTCTCGCCGACACTCTGCTCGATGCTGCTTGATCCATTGTTGTGCCACCGTTACGCGAAGCACCTCGATGGGTTAATTGATTTGGCGGAAAAGGAAATCCACCGCACGCACTGGGACCGCCAGTTTCGCGACCTCGCGTGGATGTATCACCATAAATTTTGCCAGGCGCGCGAGACGTGGCGAAGTTACGATGGCAATTTGATTTCCGCCTTCCGGCAGTTTCAGGATGAACACCTGCTGGAAATCATCACGACCGCCGCCACGCACGGCTTGCTGCCGCTGATGTCCGGCCATCCGCCGAGCATACGCGGGCAGATCATGACTGCGCGCGACCATTACCGCAGTTGTTTTGGTCGCGATCCGCGCGGCATCTGGCTGCCGGAATGTGCCTACGCCGGCGACGTGGAAAAATATTTGCAGGAGGCGAACATCCGCTGGTTCATTCTCGACACGCACGGTATTCTGCACGCCAAACCGCGCCCGCGCTACGGCACTTTCGCGCCGATTTTCACGCCCAACGGCGTCGCCGCTTTCGGGCGCGACTTCGATTCCTCGCGGCAGGTTTGGAGCAAGCATGAAGGTTATCCCGGCGATCCACGCTACCGCGATTTTTACCGCGACATCGGTTTCGATCTGGATTTCGATTATGTGAAGCCGCATCTGCCGTCGCCGGACAATCGCGGTTTCACCGGCCTGAAATATTTTCGCATCACCGGCACGGGTGAGAAAAAAGTTTATCAGCGCGACCATGCGCTCGCGGCCGCCAGCGAACACGCGCGGCATTTCCTCGAAGAACGCGTGGCGCAGGCACGGCAGATTGCGCCGCTCCTGGACCGGCCGCCGATTATCGTCGCACCGTATGACGCGGAGCTATTCGGCCACTGGTGGTATGAAGGGCCGGAGTTTCTGGATTTTCTCGCGCGTAAATTGTGCCATGAGCAGAAGGAGATTTCCCTGCTCACGCCCGGCGAATATTTGCAGCGCCATCCGACGAATCAGGTCGCCACGCCCGGTGCATCAAGCTGGGGCGAGGAAGGTTACTGGCGCGTGTGGCTCAACGAGACGAACGAATGGATTTACCCGCACCTGCAAATTGCGCAGGAGCGCATGACGGAGCTGGCTAATAAATTTCCTACCGCCACCGGCCTGACCGCCCGCGCGCTGAAACAGGCCGCGCGCGAACTGCTTCTTGCGCAGGCGAGCGACTGGCCGTTCATTTTGCGCGCCGGCACCAGCCCGGAATATGCCCGGCGCCGCGTGAAGGATCATCTGCTCCGCTTTCTCGCGCTGCACGAACAACTAATGGCGGCGAAGGTGGATGAAAAATGGCTCCGTGAAATCGAGGCGCGCGACAACCTGTTTCCCAGCGTGGACTGGAAATGCTGGATGTAGCCGGGATGACAAACCGAATTAACGCGCTTTGATTTCCAACGTTGCCGGCGCAAGGCCGTCCGCCGTGGCGGTGAGCTTTATTTCGCCTGTCGTGCCGGGTTTGCCGCGGACGATGACCAAGGCTAGGCCGTTGTAAGCATTCCGCTCCGGCGCTTGGAATGACTCAAAGCTCGTCGCGTCACCGTTGTCGGTTGCCACGATTTCGCCCGGTCCCTCCACGGCAAATTTGATGTGGTTGTTTGCGCGCGGCACTTGCAGACCTTGTTTGTCGGCGACCGTAACAGTGATAAACGACAAGTCTTTCCCGTCAGAAGCTATTTTGTTGCGGTCGGCTGCGAGCAATAATTTTGACGGTGCGCCGGTGGTTTTTACGGTGTCGGTCGACCATTTTTTGCCGGCTTTGTAGGCGATGACTTTCAGTTCACCCGGCTCGTAAATCACATCATCCCAACGCAGACGATACTCGTTCACGCCTTTTGATTTTTTGCCGAGCGATTTTCCATTGAGGAAAAGTTCCGCCGCGTCGCCGCTGGTATAGACAAACACCGGCGTCACCTGACCGACGCGCTCCGGCCAGTTCCAATGCGGGAGGATGTGCGCCATCGGCAGTTCCGGACGCCAGTGCGATTGGTAAAGATAGAAGCGGTCCTTCTTGAAGCCCGCCAAATCCACGATGCCGAAATACGAGCTGCGCGAGGGCACCAGAATTTTACCGAGCGCATCGAGCTCTTTCTGCATCGCGGCTTTTTGCGCCGGATCGGAGAAATTCAGCAGGTTGCTTTCGTCGGCGTTATAAGGCGTCGGCTCGCCGAGATAGTCGAAGCCGGTCCAGACAAATTCACCGGCGGCAAACGGATTACGCTCCTCGCCTCGCCATTCCGTGTCGGGCAGCGTCGCCCAGCCGGGCACGAAGTAGTCATAGGAACTGACTTGAAAATCCGCGAGCGCCGACTTGTGGTTTTTGCTGTTGAAAGAACCCGGCACGGGGAAAAAGTATTCACCGCGCGAACTCACCGTCGAGGAGGTTTCGCTGCCAAAGAGCGGAATGTCGGTGTTGGTAGCCCGAAATTGCCAGTAGCTGTCCGGCTTGTAATTCCAGCCGAACACGTCGAAATGTTTGGCGAACTCCTTTAACCCGGCCTTGTAGGAGCTCACCGCCGCCGTGCAGGGCCGCGTTGGGTCTTCGGCGTGGATGATGCCGCGATGTTGCTCGGCCAGCGCCGGGCCGTCGGCCTTGTCCTGATCCGGCACCTCGTTGCCGCTGCTCCACAATATCACACACGGATGATTCCGGTCGCGGCGCACCAGCGCGCGCAAGTCCTGCTCATGCCAGTCAGAATACAAGACGTGGTAATCATTTTTATTTTTGCCGGCCGCCCAGCAGTCGAACGCCTCGTCCATCACCACGAAACCCATGCGGTCGCACAAATCCAGCAATTCTGGCGCGGGCGGATTGTGACTCGTGCGAATCGCATTCACGCCGAACTCACGCAGGATTTCCAGCTGCCGTTCCAGCGCGCGGACGTTGATGGCCGCACCGAGCGAGCCAAGATCGTGGTGGTCGCAGACGCCGTTGAGCTTGACGTGCTGGCCGTTCAGGAAAAATCCCTTCTCCACGGTGAACTCGGCCGTGCGGATGCCGAACGGTGTTTCGTAGCAGTCCACGACATTTCCATTTTGTTCCACGGTGGTGACGACAACGTAGCGCTGCGGCTTTTCCAAACTCCAGAGCTTGGGCGAGGCAAAAGTGACCTGGCTTTCGGATGGAGCGGATTGATTCGCGGGAATCTTCAAGCCATCCACCGAGACGGCAGCAATGGATTTGCCGCGCTGACCGGCGGTGGTGAGTTCGAAGATTTCATTCTTCACTGTCACGGCGGCGTCAGTTGCGGATGAATTATCCACGGCTACCTTGATTTTCACCGTTGCGGATTTTTCGGAAACTTCCGGCGTTGTCACAGCTGTGCCCCAATGCGCCACGCGCACCGGCGCAGTTTTGACGAGCCAGACGTTGCGGTAAATGCCGCCGCCGGGATACCAGCGCGACGATTGTTTGGGATTGTCGAGCCGGATGGCGATGACGTTGTCCGAGCCGAATTTCAAAAACGGCGTTAGCTCCACGCGCCATGAGGCGTAGCCGTAAGGCCAGCCGCCAGCGAACTGGCCGTTGACCCACACGCTTGCGTAGGACATCGCGCCATCCACATCGAGAAAAATTTTCCGGCCCGCATCGGCGGCGGGCAGTTCGAGGTGTTTGCGATACCAAGCGACACCCCACCACGGGAGTTTGGCAGTTTCGCCAGGATATTCCTGCTTGAACGGCCCTTCGATGCCCCAGTCGTGCGGCAGATTCAACAAGCGCCATTGGCTGTCATTGAAGTCCGGTTGGGCGAACGCGACATTTTCCGCGGGATTGCCCGCTGGGCGCGCCTTCGCGAGCAGCGTGGTGTTGGTGCTCAACTCCGCGCTTGTGGGCAGCAGCCAGTCTTTGAGTTTGGCGTAGCTCAATGCCTCGCCCGTGCCGTCGGCATCGCCTTTCGTAAAACGCCAACCGTCGTCAAAATTAATGCGTTCGCGCGTCGGCGAGGTGTCGGCGCGGCTGGTGGCGGAGTTTAGGCAAACTAGAGTCGCAAGGAGGGTGATGGTTTTAAGCATGGCAAAAGTGAGATTAAAATATGATTCCAAAAGAGACGTTGGCTACCAAGTGCGGTTACATTTGAAATATGATGTCCAGTTTGGCGTTCGCGCGCCATTTTTTTTAGAAAATTTTTGCAGGCAGCGCCAGTCGGTTCTAGGCAACGATTCCCGAGCTGAATAATTCCTTTGAAATCCGGCGGACTTGACGGCAAGCTCTCGCCCCAGCGCCGCTGGAAATTTTGCAGCGCTACTTTTAATCAACATGCCCAACTCCACGCAAAATCCTGCGCCGGATGCGCTGCTCCAGCTCGTTCAGCCGAACCAGTTTGTCGGCTGGCTTGGCACGGCGGATTATACGCGGGCGCTGGTGCTCACCAGCGATGTCTGGAAGACGCGTGCGAAAGGCGTGCCGCACAACTGTTTTTTGCTGGCGGCGGCGGACGGCGGGACGGCGGTCGAAGAAATCATGCTGCTGCGTGTTTCGGGTTCCGCCGAAGTGCCGGCGGACGCGGAATTGCAGGTGAAGCTGGACAAGCTCAAGAGCCGTGCGCCAGCCGGCGGCGGCGGGCAGACGGTGGAAGAATTCCAATTCGGGCTGCTGCAATGCCGCGTGCTCGGCACGTTTTATTTGCAGGACGGAAAATTGCGCTTGGGCAGCGACGTGGAAAATTTTGCGCAAGCGGCCGGGCTGGCGGTTTACCGCCCCGAAGGCGCGGCGCTGGCGGCGATTGTGAATTATATCAGCCCGTCACGCGCGGCGGCGGCGGAAGAGGAAGCTCGACGGCTGGGGCTGAAAGGCGAGCTGCCGCGATTCCCCATCGGCACGGTGCGCTATTCTTCCACCGACCGGCTGCATCGCGGCGCGGGCGCGGAGCGCGCGGTGTTTCATCTGAATGCGGTAGATTTTCTCGCCCGGCGCACGGCAGTGTTCGGGATGACGCGCACTGGCAAATCCAACACCGTGAAAAAACTCGTCTCGGTGGTGAAGCACACGAGCGACGATTTCAAACTCAGAATCGGCCAGATCATCTACGACTTGAATGGCGAATACGCCAACGCCAACCAGCAGGACCAGGGTTCCATCGCCGAGGTTTTTCCCGCCGACACCATCCGCTACCGGATGGTGCCGACAACGGGATTCGAGCTGATTCTAAATAATTTTTTCCAGCAGATTTCCGAAGGGCATAGCACCTTGCGCGGGCTGCTGGAGGCGAGCAAGCTGCCGCGTTCCGCCGATCTGGAAGCGTTCTTGAGCATGGATTTCGTGCCGCCGAACAAAGAGGATTGCAGCAGCGACTACGAGTTCCAACGGCAGACGTCGCTATTCCAGCTCAAGCTCGCGGCGTATCAGGCGGTGCTGGCGCGTGCGGGCTACGAACTGCCGCCGGGCTTCAAAATCACCTTCGAGGTGAATCCCGGCATCCGCAATAAAATCAACCCATCGGTGGATCCAGCGAACGGTCTGACCGCCTCGCAGGCTTACGAATGGTTTTATCTCGTGCGGCAGATTCAGGATGAACTCATCACCACGAGCGGTGCGTCGTGGATTGAGCCGGACACAAACGTGCTCATCAATTTGCTGCTCCAGAAAAATGATCAGGGCGGCTACATTCCCGGTTTCCGGCTGTTGCAGCCGTTCAAGGATTACCACGCGCCGAACCGTAGCACGGATGTGTGCGACGAGATTTACAATCATCTGGCCGCCGGAAAAATTGTCATTCTTGATTTGTCTGTCGGCGACCCGGTTCAGCGCGAGCGGTTGGGCAAGCGCATCGCGCGGCATATTTTTCGCAGCTCAATGGCGACGTTCAATCGCGGCCAATATCCACCGCACGTCGTCGTTTACGTCGAGGAGGCGCATAACATCATTGGGCGGAACGAGCCGCTCACGGAAATCTGGCCGACCATCGCCAAGGAAGGTGCGAAAGCGCGCATCGCAGTGGTGTATGCCACGCAGGAGGTTTCCACCATCCATCCGAACATTCTGGCAAACACGGAAAACATCATCGTCTCCCACCTCAATAATCACAACGAGATCAGCGAGCTGGCGAAGTATTATGACTTCGGGGATTTTGCGGAATCCATGATCCGCGCGCAGGACGTGGGTTTTGCGCGGGTGAAGACGCTGTCCAATCCGTTCGTGATTCCGGTGCAGATTGACAAGTTTGACCCGGAAAAGGAAAAGCTGCGAGTAACCGGCGGCAAATAAAATCTAAGTCAGGGAATGAGCCCTGAGGTGGTAGAATAACTGAGCGACGCGACGCGACTGGTCACGCTGCCAAAGTTGTTGCTGATGATGACCTGGAAACCGGCGGAGAAATTTGTGTCGGTAATGTTTACTATGTTCAAGTTTGTCGAAGTCACGTCAAAGGATTCAGCCACGTTCAAATAATTGGTTGAACCTTCCGTTAGCACATTGGTCGTGGAATTGGCCACGACGAGCCACTGGTAAGAAAGCGGCTGATAGCCGATGGCCGTTACGGTAAATGAGGCTGAATTTTGATTGGTGTTAAGGCTGACATTCTGTGGCTGGCTGGTAATGGTCGGTAAAACAGTGATGTTCAAATTGGCCGCGCTGCTGATTTGGGTGCCGTAATTATTTGCCACGATGACTTCGTATGCGCCGATGTCATTTGTCGCTGTGCTGCTGACATTAATTGTCAGGTTACTCGTGGCTGAGCCGGAAATCGTCGAGCCCCAACCTTTCGGGCCATCTGTCAACACTGTTCCATTGGTCGTTTGCCATTGATAAGTTATCGGCTGGGTGCCGGCGGCGGCGACGGTGAAAGTTACGGTGCCGCCATTGGTGGTGGTGACGGATACCGGCTGGGTGGTAATTATCGGCGGTTGCACAATGCTGAAAATGCCCGAGTCCATCGTCGGGCTGCCACCACCAGTGGCATGGCTTTCCTGAAAATATGTTCCCGAAGGCGTGGCATTCGTGTAGGTCAACACATAAAATTCATTGGTGCCGAGTCGGTTGATTTTGAGCAACGAACCAATCGGACTGTAATTTGAATAAAGCAGAAATGTGCCGTCGCCGGAGTCGGTGACATTGCCGGCAATGTAATTAGTGTAATAAAAGGTCAGGATGTTAAGCGGAACATTGGCCATGGGTGAAAAGACCTCCGTGCGGGAACCGAGCGATGTGGTGTCCAGCAGAACTAACACCGTGTTGGTGCTGCCGATGTCAATTACCGTGCCGGTTACCGCCACCGGGACGTTGGAAACCCAGATGCCAGACTGCAGGGAAAAATGGTTGAAGGTGACGCGCACCCGGTCGCCGACATTGCCGGGATAGGGCAAATTCAGCGCAATGTTCACTGGATTTGAAGTCACAAACAATGTGCCGTTGGTCAGGACCGTGGGCGAATCCAGAAAAATCATGAGGCTGGCACTTTGGCCGTTCGTCGAGGCGAAGCCCAACTCCGCGCCATTCAGCAGGGGTGGCGCCAAATTGGTTGCTGCCGTCAGCGAGAAACTTGCTGTGAAATCATCGGCATCCACAAAATTTCCATTCGTGCTGCCGTCAAACTGCAAAACCACCGCATCGTTATTCGAAGCCGCCGGCGGCGCGGTGTAATGAAGCGAAAGCTTGCCAGTCAGCGGCCCGGTTTTGCGATAAGAATAGGTGCCCACACCGCCACCGTCGCTGAATGTGCCATTCGTGCCGGAGCTGAAGCTGATTTGGTAATCCTGGCTGGGCACCGTGATTGTGGTGCCCACCAGTTGGCCGAGCGCGGCGGAGCCGATCAATTTCACCTGGTTGGTTTTAGAAAAATTTCCGTTCTGGTCCACCGCATAGGCCTGGACAAAATTCGTGCCCGGAGCCAGCGTCAGGTTGATCCACCAGTTTTTCCAATTGTCACCCGTCTGCGCGCTGGTCCAGTTGGTGACCAATCCGGCCACATTGGTCAACTGGCAAAAAACGCCGGCCAGGGCTACCTTGCCGCTCGCGGTGCCCGTGATGATGATGTCTGGTTCGGTCAGTGCCGTGCTGTTGGCCGGCACCGTGATGGTCAAGGTCGGCCGCGGCGGGCTCTTGATTTTGGCGGTGAGTGTTTGAACATTTAAACTCGGCGCGGTCACACCGATATTCGCAAACGGTTCAGCCTGCGCCGAAACCAAGGTGGCGAGCAGCAGCCCGAAACAAAAGCCGTTGGCTTTCCAAGAACAAATGGCGCGTAATAAATTCATGATAGAGAATCCAACACCGGATATTGGAAAAGGATGCTCAATTTGAGTGCGAAGTCAACCACCCCGCGCCGGCGGGCACCGCCGAAAAATCTCTTTGAAATCCGCCGCCCGCGCCGCCACAATGTCCGTTCGCTCTGCGAACAATTTCATGAAACGCACGCATCATTGCAACGAACTGCGCCCGGCGCACATCGGCCAAACCGTCACGCTGTCCGGCTGGGTTCATTCCCGCCGCGACCTCGGCGGCCTCATCTTCATCGACATCCGCGACCGCGAAGGCCGCACGCAAACGGTTTTTGACCCGAGTGATTTGACGCCGGAACTGTTCGCCCAAGCCGCCGCGCTCCGCAGCGAATGCGTCGTGAGTCTCACTGGCAAAGTGCGGCATCGTCCCGAAGGCACGAATAACGCCAAGATTCCCACCGGCGAAATCGAAGTCGGCGTCACCGCGCTCGAAGTGCTGAACATGGCCGACGTGCTGCCGTTCCAGATTGACGATCCCGAAGCCGCCGCGAAAGTCGCCGAGGACACGCGCCTGCAATACCGCTACCTCGATTTGCGCCGCCCGGAAATGGCGCGCAACCTCAAAGTGCGCAGCAAGGTCGCCATCGCCACACGCAGCTACATGGACGAACAGGGCTTTCTCGAAGTGGAAACGCCGACGCTGTTCAAGTCCACGCCCGAAGGCGCGCGCGAATTTCTCGTCCCGAACCGCCGCGAAGCCGGCACGTTCTACGCGCTGCCGCAATCACCGCAGCAGTTCAAACAGATTCTCATGGTCGCCGGCGTGGAAAAATATTTTCAGCTCGCGCGCTGCTATCGCGACGAAGATTTGCGCGCCGACCGCCAGCCGGAGTTCACGCAGGTGGACATCGAGATGAGCTTCATTGACCGCGAAGATATTTACGCGCTCATTGAAGGCCTCATCAAGCGTGTCTGGAAAACGGCACTGAACCTTGACGTGCCCACGCCGTTCAAGCGCATCAGCTTCGAGGAAGCGCTGAACCGCTGGGGCATTGACAAGCCGGATACGCGCTTCGGCATGGAACTCGTGGATTTCAGCGAGGAATTCAAAGGCTCGAAGTTCGGCGTGTTTGGCAAGTGCATCGAGGGCGGCGGCGTGGTGAAAGCCATCAATGCGCGTGGTCTCGCCGGTGCGACGCAGGGACAAATCGAAACCATGACCGAGACCGCCAAGGGTTTTGGCGCGAAAGGTCTTGCTTACATCAAGGTCGAGAACGGCGAATGGAAATCGCCCATCGTGAAATTTTTCAGCGACGCGGAAAAGGCCGCGCTCACGGCCAAGCTGCAAATCCAGGAAGGCGATTTGATTTTGTTCGCCGCCGACCAATGGCTGAATGCCTGCGAAATCCTCGGCAAGATTCGTTTGTATTGCGCCGAGGTTTTGAAGTCGCAAGGCAAGCTGACGATTGACCCGCACCAATTCAACTTTCTTTGGGTTGTGGAATTTCCGCTGCTCGGTTTCGACCGCGAGAACAACCGCTGGTATTCCAGTCATCATCCGTTCACCGCGCCCGTCGCGGAAGACATCGCGCTGCTCAAGACCGACCCGAAGAAAGTTCGCGGCCAGCACTACGACATCGTGGTCAACGGTGTGGAGCTTGGCGGCGGCTCGATTCGTATTCACCAGCCCGATGTGCAGAAAACCATTTTCGAGGAACTGCTCGCCATTCCGCCGGAAGAAACCAAGCTGCGTTTCGGCTACATGCTCGAAGCGTTCCGCTACGGCGCGCCGCCGCACGGTGGCATCGCGCTCGGCTTCGACCGCTTGATTGCGATTCTCTGCGGCACTCCGAGCATCCGCGACGTCATCGCCTTCCCGAAGACGGCGAAAGGCACTTGCATGATGACAGATTCGCCGAGCCAGGTTTCGCCGAAGCAACTTCGCGATCTTTACATCGAGGTGAAGGGCAAGAAGCCGGAAGTCCCGGCAGCCTCGACCAAGTCGTAATAACGCCGGCTTGACACGATGGACTGGAAGAAATCTAACCGGTCTTTCATGCGCGTGTTGCAACTGCTCGTCATCGCGTATCTGTTTGTCCTTCTGGCGGTGCTGATCTTTCAGCGCCGCCTGATTTACATTCCCACCAAAATTCCGGCAGACGTGATCGAATCCGTTGCTGCCGGTCACGGCTTTGCGCCGTGGAAAAATCCCGCCGGCGAAATCATCGGTTGGAAAATGCCGGCGAAAACGAATGCCACCGCCAGCGTGCTCATCGTCCACGGCAATGCCGGCTGCGCGCTGGGCCGCGATTATCTGGCGCAGCCGGTTCACGACGCGGCAGACGTGGATGTTTTCGTTTTGGAATATCCCGGCTACGGCGCGCGCGGCGGCTCACCGAGCAAAACGAGTTTCCTAGCCGCCGCCGAGGAGGCGTTTCAACAGCTGCCGAAAAATCTCCCGCGCTACGTCGTCAGCGAATCCATCGGCGCCGGTGTGGCGACGGAGCTGGCGAAGAATCATCTGTCGGAAATCGCGGGTCTCGCGCTGTTCGTGCCGTATCACAATCTCGCCTCGGTGGCGCAGCGGCAGATGTGGTTTCTGCCGGCGTATTTTCTTTTGTTGGATCGCTTCAACCCGGAAGCCTGTTTGAAGAGCTATCACGGCCCGGTGAAATTTATCATTGCCGGCGAGGACGAAATCATCGGCGCGGCCTCCGGCTTGCGACTGGCCAATGGCTACACCGGGCCGAAGGAGCTTCAGGTTTTCCCCGGCGCGCACCACAACGACATTGCCGGCCAGCCGGCGGCATGGTGGCGGGAAGTATTTTCCTTCTGGCAGAAAAATCCCGTGCCGTCGGCAAAATAAAAAAGGGACGGCTTTTGGCCGTCCCTTGCGTGAATCGTTTCGGAATTATTGCTGCGGAGCTGCTGGAGCGGCGGGCCGGTTTCGGCCGGGCATCAGCTTCTGCCACTTGTCGTATTGTTCCGGCGTCAGGATTTCCTTGAGCTTGGCGTTGTTGGCATCACGGAGCTCCTTCATCTTGGCGCGGCGATCTTCCTGCGAGAGCGTGGTGTCCTGGCGCAGTTCCTTCATTTTCTGCATTTGGCCTTGCATGGCTTCCTTGAACTTCGCCTTCTGGTCTTCGGACAGGCCGAGGTCCTTGGCGACTTGTTCCGGGTTCAGCCGCGCGCGGCCGCCGGGTGCGCCGGGCGGCGTGCTGGCAGGCGGGGTGTTGGTGGCGTCCTGGGCGCGCACGGCGGTGTCCGCCGCGAACACGCCGCCGGCAATCAGCGCGGCGATCATCAATGTTTTGTTCAGTTTCATAATTTTATTTGTCGGGTGTGAACCGCCTTTGGTTATGGTGGGCGGCTTGAACCGTCAGACGCCATGCCCGCCCAAAGGTTACAACGTCCGCAACACCTTGGCCGCCGCGCCGACCGTCTTTTCAATGTCCGCCGCCGTGTGCGCGGTGGAAAGGAAACCCGATTCAAACTGCGACGGCGCGAGATAAACGCCCGCGTCCAGCATCCCGTGGAAAAATTTCTTGAACCGCTCGCGGTCGCTGTGCATCGCGTCGGCCACGTTGTGCACCGGCTGCGTTGTGAAGTAACCGCAGAACATCGAGCCGCACTGGTTGAACTGCACCGGCACGTTCGCGGACTTCGCCGCGTCGCGCATGCCGGCGGCGAGTTGCGCGCCGCGTTCCTCCAATTTTTTGTAAGCGTCGCCGTCGAGCAATTCCTGCAAGTTCGCCAAGCCCGCCGCCATCGCCACCGGATTGCCGCTCAACGTCCCCGCCTGATACACCGGTCCGAGCGGCGCGAGACAATCCATGATCTCCGCGCGCCCGCCGAACGCACCGACCGGCAGCCCGCCGCCGATGACTTTGCCGAACGTGCTCAAGTCCGGGCGGATGCCGAACCGCTCCTGCGCGCCGCCGCGCGCGAGACGGAAGCCCGTCATCACCTCGTCGAAAATCAGCAGCGCGCCGTGCGCCGCCGTGATCTCGCGCAGAAATTCCAGATAGCCCGGCTTGGGCAGATACAAACCCGCGTTGCCCGGCACCGGCTCCACGATGATGCCGGCGATTTCATTTTTGTTCGCCGCGAAAATCGCCTTCACCGCCTCGACATCATTGTAAGGCGCGACGATGGTGTGCGACGTGAACGCCGCCGGAATGCCCGCGCTGTCCGGATGGCCGAACGTCAGCGCGCCGCTACCCGCGCGCACGAGCAGCGAATCCACGTGGCCGTGATAGCAGCCGTCGAACTTGATGATCTTGTCGCGCTTCGTGAACCCGCGCGCCAGCCGGATGGCGCTCATGCACGCCTCCGTGCCGCTGCTGGTCATGCGCACCTTTTGCACGCTCGGCACCAGTTCGCAGATGCGTTTGGCCATCGTGACCTCGTGCGGATTGGGGATGCCGAAGCTCGTGCCCAATTCGGCGGCGGCCTTGACGGCGGCGATGATTTTCGGATGCGCGTGGCCGAGGATGGCCGGCCCCCACGTCAGCACATA
>CAISYZ010000090.1 GCA_903889895.1 uncultured Verrucomicrobia subdivision 3 bacterium
AATACCGCAGGAATGCGGGGAACCACCCTCAAGGAAGCGTCGCAGAATTGAAATCGAAAAATGACCGGACAGCGAGAATAGCCAGATTTTACCGAAATGAAATCGTTGTCAGCAAAACCTTAACCGGACAGTAGTGAAGTGCCATATTTGGCCTGCCGCATTCTAAATGCGTCCGCTCCTCCCTCCAACAGGCTCAATATTTTATCTTTAACCGCGTCAATATTACCAACATCTGGCACGCCCGATTGATTTGGGTTTTCCATTTTCATCACTATAACCCGGTCGGCCTCCCCTAAAACTGGAATGTTGGCGTTGTGAGTGACAAAGATTAGCTGCCGCTTTGTTTTCAATTCCCGTATCCGCTCGACCAAAGTTTCATAGATAAATCGGTTGTCGAGGTCGTCTTCCGGCTGGTCAAAAATCAGCGGATATTCAGCCTCGCGCAAAATTAAAGGCAGCATCGCCGTAGCTTTTTGCCCCTTGGAAAGCTGGTCAACGCGCTTTGGCGTGCCATCGTCAAAAAGCGTGATGTCCAGAACGTCCTCAAAAATCTCGGTTTCGACATCATACAAGCCGGCATTGTCCACCAGGAATCCAACCAATCGAGCCATTTGACCAAGGTCCCGTTCAAGCACCGTGGCAAGCCGTTGACTATCGGCAGATTCTACTATGTCAACCAGCTCATGCGGGAGGATTTTATTGGCAATTTGCGCCGCGATTTCATCTTGGTAACGCAACCTGGACTTATCCAGCAGTCGCGTAAGGGTCTGGCGATAACCACCGGCATGAGACGATTGGGCAAGCGTCAGCAAAACCTTTTCATGGTAGAACTGATTAATTTTTTCAACCTGCTCGACGCGTAGGCTGTAAACTTCATCATTCACCTTCGCGATCTCAGTTCGCAAAGACGCACGTCGCTCGATCAAAACATTCAATTCAGCGGTCAATTTATTCGCCTCGTCGCGAATACGCTCCAAATGAATTATCTGCTGACGAACGTGATCTTCCTTTCGTAATGCGTCGTTTAAACTTTCCTGACTTTTCCGCAATTGCACGTATTTTTCATTCAATTTGTCGAGCGCACCGGCCAGTTCCTTTGTGCGTTCAGGTAATGCAGTCGAAAGCTGGTCAGCCTCGGCCTTTGTTTTTGTCGCAAAGGCGGCAATTGATTCAAATAACGTCCCTAGCGCAGTCGCTTCGGGAACCGTTAGTTGTTTTAACGAGGCTGCAACAGCCCGGTATTCTTCCGCTGACTCAGCCAGCGGTAGGAAATCGCCGACGAGTTCGCTCCATTTTGCCGCAAGACTTGACGCGCCGCCCAGGACAGACTGCCTTCGGTTATAATTGGTTCTTTCGGCGTCCAATTCCGGTGAAAGGGTTGGTCGCGCCCTTTGTAGCTCGGTCAAGGTTTGTTGGAAGGCTTCAAGGGCTTTAAGTTCGGCGCGTCGGGCTTCAATGGCAGTTCGACGTGTGCGGATTTCGTTCCCCGTCTCTTTGAGTTTTCCGGCGAGATTCTCCCTGCTTTTTCGCAATTCAGAAATTTTCTTCTGGTTTGGCCTGTCAATCAGCTCAAGCCGCCTGCGGCTGTCTTCGGCGATTCGTTGGAGTTCGCCCTGCGAATAAATTTCCACGCATAGTAAGATGTCCTGGTCAGAAAGTTGTTTTACCCCGTCTTTGTAGATTCTTGGGGCTGTTCCGACATCCCTCTCGATGGTCATAGATTGCGTTTCAATGCCGGTATCCACAACCTCGCATCGGGCAGTCGCCCCGCCGAGGGTAACGGCGATCAACCCGCGATGCGAAACCCCATCGGTTTGATCGGATTGCTCCGTGCTGGTCATTTCACGGATTTTGTCCCGATCCGAGTCGAACAAAAAACGAATCGTTTCGACGACCGTGGATTTGCATGTGCCACGGGACCCGATGATGCAATTTAGTCCGTCAGCGAATTCAATGGATGCCTTTTCCAAGAAGCCGCCAGTTGTGGACAATTTTTTAATTTTGATTGCCATGATGTTTTATCTCATATTTGCAACTTCGGGACGAATATATTTTTGCGTCCTGGCTGGCAGAACGGAAAAGTGAAACGTGCCGCAAACCCATCAGAAGAAGCAAAGACTGCCCCGACTGCGGCTCCAAATTACGAAGCGCAATCCTGACATCGCATTCGCCGCGCGGCCTTGGCCAGAAAAGTATGCCCTACGACATTGAAGAATATTATCGTTTCAAACGATGACATTTTTGTTCGCGCGCATTAAAATCTTGGCATGACGTCGCAAGAAAAGTTAAGAGCCATTGGCTTAGTCCGTCACTCGTCATGGATTATGACGAATATACTTCAACCCATCCAATTAACTTCGTCTCGAATCCACGGCTGCCTTGGGCCAGACCGCGATGCTCCAGTTCCCGCTGCAACATTGGTTCGAGTTTTTCGCGGAGCAACGCCAGCATCTTGTCGGCGTTCGCGCCGGGCGATGATGAGGGCTGAGCATGCCAGAGTTTTTCGGGATGGCGCTCCCACGCAACCAAACGCTGGCCCTCGGTGTCCACGGCGAGCGGCACGATGATGCGCTTCACTTGGCCCTTATCACCACGGGCTTCGACCGCCCACGCGGCGAGCACGCCGCTTTGCCCGTCCGGCGATTGCACGCGCACGCCAAGCTGGTCTGGCGGGAGGTCGCGGAAGTTTTTCAGGTAGGCCGTGACCAGCGGGTGGTCGAGACCGAGCAACTGGACTTTCTCCTTCGACAATGACAATTCCCGTTCGGTGGTCAGCAGCGTTTCGATTTTGGTCTGGCCGTCAATCCACGCGAACATTTTGTCGCCCCGGTTGGTGAACGTGTCCGCCTCGGCGCTGGCGGCGTCGGTGACGAACCGCACGAGTGCGGCCATTCCTTCTTCGGGGCTGCCCATCGCTTTGTATTCGTCCAACCGGAACCCTTCAAGGTCCTGGAACAGCTCGAACACCACCTTGCGAGCCTCGACCGCGTTGGACATTGCGGCGTCCAACTCTACCTTGGTGCGCTTCAACGATGGGTCATTCAAGGCGTCCGCATAAAGGCTGGCGTAGTTGAGCTGCATGGAAAGCTGGCCGAGAATTTGGGTGCGGAGGTCTTCGGCAATCTGGCCGCGTTCGTCCACCTTGCCTAGTGCGCGGCCAATCTCTTTCAACTTTTCGTCCAGCAGCAGGAAAATCGAGCCTTCAATGGTGTCCGACAGGACAAGGTTGTAAACCTGCGCGGTGTTGAGCTGGCCGTAGCGGTGGATGCGGCCGATACGCTGCTCCAAGTCCATCGGATTCCACGGAAGGTCAAAATTGAAAAGCACGCGGGCGTGCTGGAGATTGATTCCCTCGCGCCCGGCGGCGGTGCAAATCAGGACGCGCGGACCGTCCGGGGCTTTGAACCGCTTTTCTGCCGCCGTCTTTGCGCCGTGGTCGCCGCCTTTGAGGACGGTCACGCCTTGGCCGGGATACTGTTTCTCGATTTCCGCGCCCAGCATTTCAACGCTACCGAGATACGTTGCAAAGATCACCATACGCTCCTGTGGATTCTGACGCCACAACACGCCGAGTGCGCCGATGAGCTTTTCGACTTTTGTCTCTCGCTGCGCCGGATAGGTGGCGAGCAGGTCTTTGATGCGACGCCGTTCTTCCGGCAACGCCACGGCCACACTGCTGATGGCGGCGTCCTCGGCATCCGCCGCGCCGGTTTCGGAACCGTATTCATCCGCGCCTGCGCCAAGCGCCTCCTCCTCCTCGCGCTGCAATTTCAGAATCTTGTAGCGGTAGTCGGCCAGCAATTGGTCCACCTGAGCGTTTTCCAGCCGGCCTTCGGCAATGCCGTGCAATTCACGGATGAGCGTCCGCGCCTCGTCGAGCGCGGCGTTGCGCTGGTCAATGTCCAGCTTCTGGTCGTGCATCAACGATTCCTGAATCGTCAAGGCGATGAGCCGGCGGCGCAATGTGCGCTGGACGGCGGCGAAACTGGAGGCGGCAATTTTTTGAAAAATCGTCATCACGAACGCCAGCCCTTGACCTTTTTTGCCCTGCCGTTTCGCCAAGGCAAATCCGTCCTGCAAATACGCCACCAGTGCGGCGTAAAAACCTTTCTCGGTGTCGGCCATCGTGAACGCCTCGGTATGCACCTGCCGCCGGGCGAACAGCGTCGAGCCGTCCGGTTTGCAAGCATCGGCTTTAGTGCGGCGAAATACGACCGCGTTCAAGCGATGCCGATGCTCGACCATTTCATGCGGCGAGTTGAACAGGGTGGGATCGAGCATTTGAACCAGCATCCAGAAGCGGAAATGGTCGCCCTGATGCGGCGTGGCCGAGAGTAACACCAAGTCGCGGGTGTGTTCTTTGAGCACTTCGGCGAGCCGGAAATTTTGCGTCTTTTTCAGCTTCCCGTTTTGACGATAGGCGCTGAGATGGTGGGCTTCGTCGAACACGACCAAATCCCACGGCGGCGCGGCCTTCAACCGGGCGACGCGGGCGCGCAGCTTCAAGGTATCAATGCTGGCGATGAGCAGGTTGTGTTTCTCGAACGCATTCGATTTGCGGTCGGTCACGTCGCCCTCGCTGCCGAACACTTCAAAATTC
Source organism: uncultured Verrucomicrobia subdivision 3 bacterium (assembly GCA_903889895.1). Classification (GTDB taxonomy): domain Bacteria; phylum Verrucomicrobiota; class Verrucomicrobiia; order Limisphaerales; family UBA11358; genus UBA11358. The sequence goes on from CAISYZ010000090.1 coordinate 4,601, forward strand.
AGGTGAAAGACTTCGTTCAACTCACGATGCCAGTTGTTCACCAGCCCGGCGGGGACAACCATCAGGGCGCGCTTGAGTTCGCCGCGACTGACCAACTCCCGCAGGATGAGCGCGGCTTCAATGGTTTTTCCAAGGCCGACTTCATCCGCGATGAGAAAGCGGCGCGGTGAAGCCGTGGCGACGCGGTGCGTCAGCACAACCTGGTGCGGGAGCAAATCAATCTTGGCCGATGTAAGGGCGCTGACGTTGTCCATCAACGGCAGCGCGTGCGCCTGATAGCAGAGCCACGCCCGGAGCGCCCGCTTGCCGTCGCCCTTGGTATTGGCAATGACTACTTCCGACCGCCCCAGCGCCGAAGCCAGACTTGCGACGGGGACTTGCCGTTCGCCGACGGGGAAAAAGACCTTGATGAAGCCGTCTGCCGGTGGGGCAATCACCACGCCTTCGCCAAGGTCGGCATGGCGGACGCGTATGCCCGGCTTCAGATTGGCGGCGGCGGTGCTCACGAAATGCGTTGCTGGTAGAGTCCTGAAAACAGCGGTTTCTTTTCGCTGTCCACAGTAATGATGCGCCGCACGTCGCCTTGTGCGCCGTTCCAAAGGCAACTGCCGATGGGGATTTTTTTACTGCGGTGTTCGCCGGTGCAATGCCAGTGGTAGGTGTTGTCCGATGGTTGGTGGACGATGCGGTTGCGATCGGCCAGCCAGAAAATCAGTGCCGCCTGACTGCCGCCATCGGCCACCACTTCCTGAAAACCAAGCACCGCCTGATAAACCGTTTGCTCCAGCCATTCGACAGCCGCGTCCGGGTGGAGTGTGTCCATGGCGGCTTCGAGGCCCGCGACGACGAGCGTGCGATTGTTGATGAGGTTGAGCGAGCCGTCGGGCCACCCGGCTTGATGCAGACGGAGCAGTTCGCGCAGACTGCGAACGGCATCGAAGGAGCAAATGCTCTTCAGCGCGGTGGTATCCCATAGCAGCGATGTGCCGCAACTGTTCCAAGTATTGTCGTGTAGGTCGGGATTCATGGTGATGGCCAGTTCGGATGTTGCTCCCCCCAGATTGAACCGGTGGGATACGAGCCGGTGAAATAGTGTTCGGGAAATTTTTTAAACTCCTCGCCGTAATACCATTCGTTGTTGTCAGTGCGGGCGAGCAGATAGCGATACGCCTTTGGCTGGCCGTTCTGCTCGCGAAACACGGCGACTTCGCCGGCAATTGCAACGCCGCTGTAACCGGGGACGGGAATGGATGGCTGTGACCCGCTGATATAAACGGCGTTAGTGTTATTCGGTAAGTTCGTAGCTGATCCCGACCAATAGGAGGAGTTCAACTCGAACACGATCCCACCCGCGTCAATGTCGGCTTGGATGGCAGAAGCGACCTTGGCATCAAACGGAATTAGCTTCACCGGGTCGCCGTCAATCGTGATGTAAAGTTTGTCCATAATTGATCATGCCTCCAGATCGAACAGCTTCATCTGCTCTTCCACCTTGCGTTTATTCTTCGACAGCCAGTCGCGGTAGATGGTGCGGGCGCGCTGGGCGGCGTGTTTGATTTCCTGCGAGCCGCCGTGCCGACAGAGCCAGTCCACCAAATCGCCGGTGGCTGGGTGCGGCGCGAAGTTGGGACTGTTCAACGTGTCTTCCACCCGGATGCCGCTGCCGTCAACGCACGCGCCGACGAGGAACATGGACTGGTCGAAATCGCGGGCCATGCCTTTGCGCGATGCGCCTTTCCACGCCACCGCGAGTTCGACCGGCGGCGTGAAGGTGAAGGTCTTGTTCTTCTCGGAACACCAGCCGCGTTCCTCGAAGTCGCTCGGTGCGATGCCTGTGCCGCGCAGAAATTTCTGCATCTGATCACGCGGGACGTGAGTGGTTTCGTAAAAGATGCGGAAGAACTGGCGCGTGTATGGCTCGGCGTTGGGCGGCGGCGCTTCCGGGCCGCTCGTCGTGCTGGCGGTATCATCATCGAGCAGGTTGTTGATGCCGACGAGCGCCTCGCGGATGGTGAACGGGCGGTCTTTCTCGATGAACACCTGGCCGTAGTGGCGCGAGAAGTATTCGAGCGCCTTGCCGCGGCGTATGACCTGCAAATCGGCGGCGGGCAAACCCTCTTTCTGATGCTGCGAGAGCAAGTTTTTGATGCGGCGCACGTCATCCGTGATTAGACGGCGCAACCGCGCCCAACTGATGGGCTGTGGTGCGGTCATTCGCTTCCGGCAAACGTGGATGATGTCGTATTCGATTTTCTGTGAGCCAAACTCTGCGTTATCGCCTTTGGTTTCATCACTACGAATTGGATAGGTTGCTTCAAGATAGAAACCAGCGTCGAACAAACTTTCCAAGACTGCTACCCACGGCTCGTCCTCGCTGTGGTGGAAAGTAAAAGAAAGAATGCCGCCGGGTTTCAAAATACGATACGTCTCACGCCAGCAATCCGTGAGTATTCTCTGGTAAAAGCCGTCTGGATCTTCTGGCTGTCTCACGCGGTTGGAAACAGCTTCAAGTGCCTTTGGTGTGTATTCTGAATCGAACTGTTCTGGGTAACATGACTTCAATGCAAGCCTGAGCCAAACGTAAAAAAAATCAGACATCTCGCTGTATTGAAGCAGGTCACCAAATGGTGGGTCGGTTATGAACAAGTCATAGGAGTTGTCTGCAAGGTTTGACAATTCAGTTGCAGAACATCTTGCCAGCACGTAGTTGCTCTGCACGGGGTCGTTGCTTCGGACTTTTACCGTGTTGCCGGTGAGTCCTGCAAATGCTGGATTTTCCTTGGCAATGTTTTCTGCAACGACAAGCTCCCATGGTTGTTTAGACCAATTTACGGCTTCTTCTAAACTGGAGATTGCAGACTTCCATGTGCCATCCCCGACCGGGGAATATACCCCTGATTCGAGAGTTCTGGCTTTGGGATGGAAATTTGGATTACTAAGGAATGCTGAAATTTGGTTGTTGTTCGTGTGCCAAATACTCATCGCATTATTGCATCGCAAATATTGCTGGAACGCACCAAGGACAGAATCTTTAGCAGTCTGCGATGCCGATTTGTTCTCAACGATAGCTTTGAGTAGTTGACCATGGACAAGAAGTTGAAGGGGATTGAACATCTTCCACCAATGCGTGAACTGGTGTCCAAAGACATCATGTGGGCCAATCTCTTGACCAACGAGGACTTTACTTTTTGGCCAGAAATTTTTCAGGTCGGATTCACTGCGACTTTCCCATTCCCGTAAGCTTGCATTGTGGCGACGGGCATCTGTTGATGGAGCGAAAAAACGACCGGAGAAGGGCACGCCCGTTCTGGCTCTGGATGTGCTATATGCCTGCACCGCATAAGGCGCAGCCGGCCCGGTTTTACCTGATTCACGAATGGCTTCCATAACGTCATTCGGAGTGCCGTCGACGGCACATGTGAAATGTGATTTTTTCGGAACAGTCCCGCCGCGTCCATCTGTGAAAAAAGTTGCTTTTGTTTCGGGGCAACTGACTTTTTCCGGCAACGCACCCCGCACTTCAAGCAGGCGCAATTTTGCAGCACGAGCATTATTCCATCGGATGGTCGCTTCGACCGAATCGGTCGCACTGCCGCCATATTCGCGGCCTTGATCGTCATGTTTTGGGCAACCTTCCAGCCATTGAGGATGGATGAGCAAGGTCAATTCCACCTTCTTGTTCTTCGCCTTGCCGAGTTCTGGCGATTCATTTTCCACGAGCGCTTTGGCGTCCGTCCGCGTCTTGCTACAGTGGGGGCACTTGTAGCGGCCATGTTCATCCATCACCGCGAACGGCTTTTCATCGGGCGCAACGAACAGCGGCGAGTCTGGGCACATTCGCGCTGCATGGCGTTCCACGTCGAAGGATTTCTTGCAGCCGGGACATTCCCAAACCCAGGCATCCACCGTGAGCGTTTTGATGGCAACGACGGGAGAAGTCGTAATCGGCGTGAGGTGGCCGCACCCAGCGCGCTTACACGGTCCATGTTTGGCCCAAAACGTGTAGATTATTTCCGGGCCTTCATAGCGATAGGCTTTCCGTTCCTGCCACGGCACGGAAAAAATATCGAAGCTGGGCTGGAGTTCTTCCCAATCCTCCTCCATAGCCGGCGTGGCAGGATGTTCGCTGGACAAATAATCGGTCTGAACTTCTTTCTTTGAGTGCGTCTTCGTGCCGGTGCGCCGAAACCATTTGCCCTTCTCGCCGTCCGGGCCATCGCAGGCGTAGTAAGGCATGATCATCGGCTTCACTTCGGCCTCGATGTCGGCGAGCAGCCGTTTAACCTCGGCGATGTCCACCTGCGCCATTTCGTTCTTCACCACGAACCATGCGACGGGATTCAGGTCACAACCAAACATCTGCATTCCCAGCCGCGAGCCCTCCACGATGGTCGTGCCGCCACCCATGAAAGGCTCAGCGACTTTAAGATGTCGGAACGAACCGCGCTTCTGGTGATTGGCGTAATAGACATCCCACACGGCCTTGGCGGCCTTGCTCTCGTCTTCGGGCGCTTTCATGGCCGCTGCGAGCAGCATGGAGCGAAATACGCTTGGCTGGCGACGCGCCCACCATTTCGACATTCCATAAATAGGCTTCTTCAGAGCGCCCGAAGAAGCTTCTAATCCCGCAATCTGATTGATGGGGATGATGGGGAAATCCACTTCCAGACACGTCTTGGGCCGGTTGGGATCGGAAAAGTCCACCGTCTCGACCGCGACCTCGCGCCCCGCGCCGACAGCGGCTGCAATTTCCTCAGTGAGGAGTTCCTTTTTTGATTTACCTTTGGGGCGTGGGGGCATGATTCAGGTGGTCGCCGGTTTTGTAAGCGTTCCGATGAAGAAACTGCCGCAACAAATGCGGTCTGCTTTGAATGCTTTGAAAGTTTCGGCAAACTTTCGGTTCTCCACAAAAATATCAATGCCGGTGGAACTGGTTTCCATCACGACGTTGCCAGCCTGATTATTGGTGATGTGCAACAGGTCGCGCGAATTATAGGCGTCGTAGCTTAGATGCTCTGAATCAGCGTAACCAAAAAGCGTGAGTCCAGGTTTCAACGTGTCGAGAAAATCATGCGAACGGTCAGAATCACGGCCATGATGTGGCGCAATCAAGACAGCGCAGTTGGCTACGTCTGAAGAATAATTTTTGATGACGAATTCCCATGTGCCATCGTGGGCGTCGCCGGGAAAAACAATCTTTCCACCGGCGGACCGATAAACGATGACATACGAACCGTCGTTGTGGTCTTCAGATTCATTTGCGACTTTTACCAAAGCCGCATCCGGCGCAACGATGTCGAGGCAATCGCCGCCGTCGTTTGGTTCGCCCTTGTTGGCGAATTCAAATTTTGCACCGGCAAGGTTGCTGATTACCGTAACGCCTTCACGCTGCTTGTTGATTACAGACGCATAAGTGTCCCAATCCTTTTCCTGATATGGGCTGCCGTCAAAATCGGGTTTTGTCTTCCGCAGTCCGCTATCCCAAAAAACAGAAATGCCGACCTCTTTGCAAAGAGCATCAAACCCGTCGAGGTGATCCATGTCCGGGTGGCTAAGAATAAAACGGAACGGCTGACTGATGCCGTGGCGTTTCACATACGAAATTGGATTCGTGGGGCGGTCTCGCATTCTGTAATCCCCTGACGGCTGGCTTGAACCTTCAAGACTGGCGCGAGCTTCACGAATGTTAGCCAGTGCTTTGGTTTCTTCCTCGTCGAGATTGCCGCCGCAAATATCTATCATCGTCACACGTCCACTGCCGTGTTCGATGATGTGGCAATCGCCTTTGCCGACGTTTAGAAAGTGGATGCGCGGCATGTTTATTTCTCTTCTTTCTTGTCCTGGCTGCCGCGAGATTTCTCAATGCCCCATGTCGCGTGGGCGATGTCCTCAAGCTTGGCGACAAACTTGTCCACGTTGAATCCGGCGATGAACGCTAGCGCGTAAAAGCCGAGCAGATTGGCGTCGGGCTTTTGCGCGGCATCCAGCACAAGGAGTCCAGCCTTGAGGAAAACAAAGCTGACCGCACCGCAGATCAAACTGACGATGGGGCGAATGTAATACCAAGGATGCCAAGCCGCATCCCACTGCTTGCGAACACAGGCGTTGAGATAGACGCCGCGCAGACAATAGGTGATGCCGCCCACCGCGCCGACCAAGGCGCAGGAAATGGGGATTTGAAGTGTCGCCAACCACGGCGGCAACAAACCCTGAAGAATTATGCAGGCAACGCCGATGATGGTTGCCAATAGGACGAGAAGATACGCGATAATTCCTTTCATAATCAGCCTTTCGTTGACGACAGTTCGATGAACGGCACGGCGACTTCGAGCAATGACAGGCCGCCGTGGGCGAGCGTGGGGTAGCCGCCGGCGCTTTTCCATTTGCGGCGACCGAGCGCGAATTGCCTTTCGCCGTGGACGGTGGTCAGGCAGAGCGAGATGGGTGGCAGCCAATGGTGCGGCGTGCCCGCGCCATGCGCAAACCGCATACTGCCGAAATTATCCTTCAACCATTTGGCTTGGTCGCGGTCGCTGACATCGGTGAACAGACCGCACGCGGCATAGCCGTGGTCGCTGGTGATGACCAGCCGCCGACCCTCCGTCATGCGCTCGATCAATTTCCAAAACGCATCGGAGGTCAAGACTTGCGCGGCTTCACGCGAAAGCTGCTTCAAAGCTTCGCCGGGTTCGGCCAACTGGTGGATTCGGTCGTCTGGCCAGTGATGCCACAAGGCAATGGCTGGGGCCGACTTTATCCAGTCCACACAGGAACCCCATTCCGCGCCGAGTGATTCGGTGCGGGCACCTGTCAGGTGGTGGGCAAACCCTGCGTCGTTGTTTTCCAGCGCCGAACGTCCGCTGAACCCGAGTGCCTTGGCGAACGGGGTAGTTTCGCTGGGCAATTCCGAGCCGCGCACACCGGCCTGATGAAGCTGGTAGCCTCGACGTTTGGCTTCTTGTAACAGCCACGGCACTTCTCGGAGCGACAGGGCATCGAGAATGAGAACCGCTTTGCCGCCGGGAGTTTTATTCCAAAACTCGATGAGCGCCTGCGAGGCGCGCGGCACGGAATTTTCGTAGTCGCGCCAGAGTTCCCAAGCGGAGCCGGAGAGGAGGAGTTCGAGTTCGCTGATTTTGCGCTCGCGGTCGGTCACGTCGCGCTCGACGTGCTGGGGCGTTAGCGGCGCGGAAAAAACATCCCAAAGTTTGGTGAAGATGGCCGTCCATGCCGCCGCTGGGGTGGCGGTGAGCACGGCGTCCAGTTTGGGATCGCGCCCGGTCATTGGTTTTCCTTGTCGAGGTTGAGCGAGTAGGTCACGCCGTCCGGCAACTTTTTGAGCAACTCATTGAGCTGCGCGCCGGTCATTTTGGTGACGTTGAGATTGACGTTGGAAACGTTGGTGGCCGCGCTGATACCCCATTTCTCAACTTCACCGAGCAAATTTACCGGCGACTTGGGCGGCGTGCCGAAGGGTTTTAAGGTTGGGCCGGCCGGGGCAGTCGGCAACGATCCGAACGGATTGGACGCCACTCCGCCGGTCAGCGAGAAGGGTGTCGTAGCGGTGGGATTTGTGGCGGTTGCCGGTGTTAGTGGAAGCGCGCCGCCGCTCTGGTTCGTTGCTCCCGGCAACAACATGGTGGTCTGCTCCAGGTCTTTGCCCGAACCGAGATCGCCTTTGATCCGAATCCAAACGGCGTCCTCGGATTCGCCCGGATTGGCTTGTAGCAATTTCAGGCCGCGCACATTGATGGCGATTTTTCCGGCGGCACACAGGCGCAAAACCTTTTCCTTGGCGGCGACTTCGCCCAGCCACGGAATGCAGTGCTTGCCGCTGATGGCGGGTTCTTGCAGTTCGCCAATGAACTTGGCGACCGATGAACTCGCCGCCGCGTGAGCGAGCGCCGCCGCTTCAAATTCCTCGGCGACGAACAACTCCTTTTCGATCTTCTCGTGAATGGCCTTGGGAATCTTGTCGCCGGACGCGCCGTGCTTCTCGATGAGAAAACGGCACTGGTCGGGCTGCGCGAAACTCCAGATGTCGAGGATGGCAAACGTGTCGAACAACTCGCGCAGCTTGGGACGAAGGTGGGAGTTCTGATACGTCGAGAACAACGGAAGATATGCGCCGTCGGTGGCTTTCCATTGCTCGGCCAAGTGGACGGCGCGGGCGTAAATGGTCAGGTCCCGATCAATATAAAGGATGCCCGCCGTTTTCTTGGGGAGCAGAAAACGGAGCGTGTTGCGCCGTTGGGGAAGATGCTGTTTCAGCCAACCACCCAACACCGCCTCGACGTTGTCGGGATATTCCGGCAACACGATGAGCGTGAGCCGTCCATCCCAGCGGTCGGGGCGTTCGTTTTCGGGAAGTTCGGACCACGGGTCAGTTTGCCAGAGCTTGCGCAGCACGACGGTGCGAAAGTTGCGCGAGATTTCTTCCGTGCCACCGATGACGTAACGGATTTCCGCCGCGAGCCGTTCCACGTCGCGCGCCTCGTGTGGCCCGCCTTTTTCAAACAGCTTGTCGTTGCGGGCATTCGCCAGCAGTTTGCCTTCGGCATTTTCTTCCTCCCGGAACACAAGGCGATTACCGACGGTGTGAATGTTGAAACTGTTTTCTTTGATCAACGCCATCTCGGCGGCGAACGTGTTGTCGTCCACCGGCACGCCGCGCGTTATGTCGCACTGGAGTTCGACCGGCTCGGCACCGTTAATTTTCTCGACGCTCAAGGAGCGCAACCACAAAGCGCTGATGATGTCGGCGGCGTGTGGGACGTTGTTGTCGGGGTCTTTGACGGCGGTGCGAACGGCATCAAGGTTGCGCCGTGCTTTTTCCAGCAACAGCCGGTGGATCTGATTGGAGACGGAACTTAACAGCGACGTCACGCTGCCCTTGTCGTTGGTGATGTCGAAATCGGCGGCGGTGATGACGGGCGACTTGTCGCCCCGATTTTTGAACAGGTCAACGAGGATGCGGATGAGGTCGCGGGTTTCCTGCGCCTCGGTGGCGACCAGCACTTGGTCTTCGAGCAACTGCATCAGCACCGGCGAATACGGCCACGCCTCGGCAAATTCGTCCTGCTTGGCCTGATGCTGCGACGGCGGAACTTCGGCAAGCCGAACATATTCCTCGACGTGAGGCTTGATGAGGCCGGTGACATCCGCCGGCGGGACATTCATCCGGTTCTGGAAAATGCGGTAGAGCAGCAAACGCTGGCGGTCTTTCTTGGCCTGCACGCCCTGGAAATCCACGAGGACGGGATTGATGCGGTGGATTTGCTGATACGCCTGCGACTGATTGTCGCGGATGGAAACGAGCAGCACGAGCAAGTCGGGATGGTCGTTGGCGATTTCGGACAGGAGCTGAACGAAATTGAACGCCCACTTGCGCCACGGATACTGCTTGGTATCCGTCAGGCCGTCATACCAGGTCTGAAATTCGTCCAGCAGGAGGGCGGTGGGCTGCGCCTTGAACATTTCCATGAGCAGGTCAACGCTGGGAATGTCCGTTTTTTTGGCCGGGTCGGTGCCTTCCCATTTGCCCTTGATGAACGCGCCCTTGGGGTGACGTTCAAACAGCAAATCCCACAGAAATTTGTAGCGTTGCTGGTGCAAGCTTTCCGCGATGGTGAAAAAATCCGTCCGGAATTTGAGTTGGTTCAACTCCGGCCGATTGAGTTTGCTGGCCCAACCTGCCAGCCAAGTGGTGGCTTCGGCGGGGTCTTTCATGCCGTGCCACATGGCGGCCATCAAATGCGATTTACCTTGGCCGCGTCCGCCGAGCAGCACGACCGGGCGGGACTTGCCCGGCTGGGTCGCCTCAAGGATCTGGAGCAAATCAACTGACGGATATGTGATGTTGAGGAACTCAGCGGTCGGCTTTTGCAGGGCGCTGGTTTCCTTGTCGGCGGAAAAATCAATGGTCGTGCCCTTGAGGCGTTCGCCCTTGAACTCGTCGCGTAAGGTTAAATTTAGCATAACGATTTATTCCCATCAAAGCGCAGCTTGTTTAATTGCCAGGACTTTGCGCTGGAAAATAATGCACAAGTTTGCTCGACTGCACACGAAAAATTCAAAGGACAAAACCGATCCCCAATGGCGGGCTTTTTTGAACTTTCACGCCGATAAGTATGACAGACCCGATTGGACAATGCCTGTCCAAGTCAAAATGAATAATCGGACTTGAAAAACCATTACAAGCGGGCTGTTCGTGGCCTTCGGGTAGCCAGTTTAGCCCGAAAATTCAGCACCAATTTCCTCCTTTTTGGCAATTCGTCCTTGAGATTTCCCCCCTCACTTCACCCCTCCCAGCCAGAATACGCGTCTTAAAAACGATTCTAGTGGCCAAGATTTTTCAAAACTGGTCGAAAGCTGCTTCCTAAGCCGACTTGAGACTGAATAAACGGTGTGAAGCGGGACGAATCTCGTTGAATATGCCACACTTTAACGTTATACTTACAGTATGCACAGCGATTTTCAGAAGGCCGTCCAAAACCAGCTACATTCCGCTGGATTGCGGAAGTTACCCCCCATCGTCATCGCCCGGCTGGTGGAAGCGGTCGCCGCTGACATGGGATCGGCGCTTGCCAAGTCAGTCGCCAGACGGACGGCACCAAAGGCTGTGGCGAGGGCGTTTGCGGAATGCGTCTGCTCCGGTCAGGGTCTCCAGGGGCGGCAGCCCTTGGACCAATCGCCTTATGGCCATCCGCAGGATGTGACAGAAAGGCAAATTGGCACGCATTCCCAAACAGACGGAGACAATAAAAAACAGGAGGACAACCAATGAAGAATTCGGTGCTCCTCCGTATCAGGCTACCACGGGTTGACGCAAAGAAATGGCTGGAATTGCCGCCGACATCACGCGCTAAGGCAGTCGCACTGGTGTTGCGGTCGGCGGGTAAAATCGACTTGAATCAACTCGTCGGGATGCGTCGGGAATTGGTGAATTTGGCAACGCTGCTTGACCAAAGTCTGGAAGCAACCAGCTTTGAAACTGTGAATGAAAATGTGCTGTACGAATGTGCAGCGCTGATTAAGGAATTGATCCGATGAAGGCCTGTGTATTTATCAAGAATGCAAAACGCGGCAGGGGGCGCGCGCAAACCCTGTCGCTGATAAAGCATTGCCTAAGCGAAGGGCGGAGCGTGAAGGAAGTGAGTGACGGCCAAAGCCGAGTAGCAACAATTGATGCGTTCGGTCTAGTCGGCGGTCTGAACGAAAAGAAGCCTGGAAAATTACGCGACAATTTGCTTCGCCAGAATCACGACACTAAAAGTAAAGACGCATCCAAGCATGTCGTTTTGTCTATCGAAGACACGCTCGACCCAGTGGCCAGAGCCGCCGCACTTCGCATCCTACGCCGCATGGCTTTTGAATTCCTAAAGGTGTATGCCCCTGGGTGCGCGGCGCTGGCGTTTGCGCACAATGATCGCAAGCATCCGCATTTACATTTGGTCGTGGCAAATTCGGACTCGAATCGGGCTGTCCATTGGAAGCCAAAGCTATTACGCCAAATGCAATCAATGGAGTGGTTGTCAAAGGACCTTCAGATCTTAGTCCAGTCGGGGCGTCGGGAATCAAGCACAGTGAAGCATGAGCCATATCCGACCGCCAAATTATCTTTGGCGGCGGAACTGGCGGCAATGACGCCAGAAGATCTGGAAAATATTTCATGGGTCAGACGCGGAAAAACGCGAGTCTTTATTTACAAAGGCCGTCGTGTCCGCGAACGAACCGTGGATAAAGAAAGGAATAAGCATGAAAACACCAATCGAAGCATCGACGCTTGTGGGGTTCCTTCGGGAACTCCTGAAACATCTCGAAATCCTTGTCAGGGAGGGGCAACCCTTGAGCGACGAGGAAATTGCGATATTGAAGAAACTGGAACAAACGCTGCCACAGGAAATCGGACTGGTCAGGTCGCCAATAATGGGGCGGTTACGGATCTTGTTGAAGCGCTCCTTAACCTCCGAAAAAAGCGAAAGCGCAGTGCCCCCGCAAATCCCGCTCCCGAAATCAAACTCAGTTAAGGCTGCGGCATCCGGGAAACTCTATCCGGCATCTGTAAGCCAGTTACAAGTATTAACTAAATGCTATTTGATTCGTCAACAAGCGCTTGCCCAAGCGCGGGTCCATGCCGCACAGAGCATTTCGTGAGCACCTGCGGCAGTGACACCAATTGGTGTCAAAAAGCAGAACCGCCTGTCACTGCGTCATTGGCGACAATAAAAAATCCGGCTAGGACGACAGCCCTGCCGGATTCTTGGATGACTATCCTGTTTATTGGTCTTCCTTACTTTTTTGGGACAATGGAGGCCAAATGCACGTCGGCTTTGTTAATCCCTCTCGCAAAATCATCCATGTCCGTTGATCGGCGCTGCGATGAAACAGGAACCGGTCGGGATGCAAAGATTGCAATCGGCCAAGATAAACGCCGCACGCGGCAGGCCAAGAGAGAAGCCGGCTTAAATCGGAACTGTACTCCGAACGTAAGGTGCGCTCAATTTCACTGGCCGTGCCGTGGAGCTGGTCGGCGTGATTCGCTTCGAGCCAACCTTGAATCATTCCCAAAAGTTGCACTTCGGGCGATAATTCGATGATGGCTGAAAGAAGCTCCGGGTGATGGTAATGGAGGATGCCGTAACGCTCGGAACGCATAGCATCACTGATCAGGAATTCGTTCAATAGGAAATCGACGAACGCCGGCAATTCGGAAATCAACCTATTCCAGAATACGTTTCGTTGCTGCAAAGACTCGGTCGGCATTGGCATTGGGTGCAATGCTGCTTTGAGCAAAATGAATTTATCTAAGAGCGACTCGTCGAGCGGTGGGAGAATCAAAAGATTTTCCGGTTCATCGTTCAAGGTGACGCTGACTCGCCAAAACGGCTTAACCGTGATGGCCTGCCGGTGCTTCGCGTGGAGGCTCTGGGTTTCATTAACTGAAAACTCTTTCACGCGCGAGCCGAAGTGGCGACGTGCGGCCAGCGTTGTCATGCTTACCTCGTCTTCGACTGCGAGATGTTCTGCCTCAAACAACTCGCCATTGAACGGGGTCGCTCCGGTCATGTAGCGATATGGTTTGCCGATTCTCCCCCCGAACAATTCCGTGAACAAGTTTTGCAACAAACTTTTCCCTGATCCCGCCTTGCCGGCCATGACCATAATCTGACCTGGACGGCGGTTGCCGGCGAGCAACGCCTGAATTGCTACTCTCAACCAACCATACAATGCCTCAATCTGCTTGGGGTCGTGACAAAACATTTGGTCAATGAGTTTTTTTAAAACCGACCAATCTCCCTTCTTGGCGACTACCAGCCGGGGCGATTCGGTCACAAGAATGCGTCCGCCACAACATTCAATAAGGCCCTTGCTGTAACCTGCCAGTTTGCCGGCGAATGCGATGTCGTTGCACGATTGCAATTCCACCAACTTGGCATCAAGCGGTGACAAGACATCGCCGCGTGGGGTTTTTGAAGAAAAGCCCGCCTGGCGCAAAAACCTTTTTAACGCGCCTTCGACGATTTCAAGCCACTCACCACGGGAATTATTTACCCAATACGACTTCTTGCCCTTGTCGTAAAAAGCCGGAAAGGCATCAACTTTTTCCGCACAATCAATGGCAGCGCGAAGCTCAACATCGTCAATGCACTTGCGGAGCCAGTCGTTGGCGTCCTTGAAGTTGATCGGGGTGGCGACAGAAAACAACTCCAGGTTGGTGCTGCTGGTTGCCACATCCTTCAACCATCGCAATGCCGGCGAGGTTCCTGTTTTAACATCCAGCGGATCGTTTTGGGGGAAAGCGTAAACACGTTTACCCTGCGGAATGCATTCAGCAAACCTGCCATTACCGGCTCCCCGTGTTGCAACGCCTGCGCCAACATCATTACCATTCCACCATTTATTCATGTCGAATATGGCGATTAAATCCCATTGCGATTCACAAAGGAAAACCTCCTCAGAAGCATCAAGGTCGCCCACGATCAATGGTGACATTTTCGTTCCCTTTGGGACGACGAACCAATGCTTGTCACCGCGAACGTGTGCCCCGACGACATTGCCGTTCTCCTCAATTGGAAACGCTGGCTGACAATCGTAACTGCCAATTTTACCTAATCCAACCAATGACGCGACGACTGTTTCACTCACGCCGCGCGCCTCGGCGACACAGCGGATAAAAACCTCATCAGCGGCGTCAACATACTTCTGCCAATCGAACGACGCGACTGGCTGCACCGGTGCCGTGGGCAGATTTTCACTGGCCGGCAAATCGGCGGAAGAGCCTAGATCACTGCCGGTGAATTTCGCGACCGCCGCACTATCTACCTGCTCGAAGCGCTTCAGAAAATCCGCGCTGTCACCCTTGGCTCCACAGGCGAAACACTCAAAACGATTCTCATAAAGAATCATGCTGGGGTTGTGGTCGTCGTGGAACGGACACAGTATTTTTGATTTCGTTGCCGGCACGGATTGAGTCCGGCCGAGTTGATACACCATTTCTGGGAGCGTCACCTTGCGGTTCGCCACGTTGTTGTTTTTATTTTTCACCCCTCATCGTAAGAGTCCGTAAGCCTCGAATCATTCGCCTCAACTTTCTGATTTTAGTTTGGGACTTCGGGCTAAACGAAAGAGCGATGGAAAAATGAAAAAGTGCGCCACTCTGTCATCGGAATAACGGAGTGACAGACCGAAAAGTGATTCAACTGTTAAAACCCCATTATCCACACCCGGCGTAGTAATTAAAGTGCAAGCTGCCGACAACCTATCCCTGCAAGTGGGCACATACAGTGGGGCACCAGATCAAGACACTGGGCTGCGGTTCGATTTGAGCGGGAATAATGGCATGCTTACCTTTGCTGAAGTGGGTTATCAGGTCAACCCGGGAACCAATAACCCCGGATTGGGCGGTAGTTACAAGTTGGGGGGTTATTATCACACCAGTTACTACCCAGACAGCTACGATAGTATTTTTTATGCGTCCGGGTTAACTCCCGAACTTGATAAACATCATGGCAACTACGCTGGATATATTCTCGCGGAACAGCAGCTTTACCTCGAAAACGGCAAGGCTGACCCGGCCCGAAAAGGCTTGGTCGGCTTCTTTAGGGGACTCATGGCGCCCTCGGATCGCAACCTAACCGATTTGGAGCTAGACGGCGGTTTGCTCTATCGGGGTTTAATCTGGGATTTCCCATATGGTTTAATGCCCACGAACGGCGTGGGTGGTTTTCGTGATTTTCTGCCTTCTTCATAAGTTTGCAAGTCATTTTTCCAGTCTGACCTTGGTTTTTGTCCGGCGCGGAAGGTGTTTTGACGCCATT
>CAISYZ010000091.1 GCA_903889895.1 uncultured Verrucomicrobia subdivision 3 bacterium
CAGCGGCCATCCTGATTTACGCCGGATTTTGATGTGGGAAGGTTATCCGTATCATCCGCTGCGGAAGGATTTCCCGCTTGCTGGCAAGCCGACGGATATGCCCGGCGTGGTGTTCACCAAAGTGACGCCGATGGAAGGCGGGCCGTTCGTGACCTTGCCGAGCAGTGATGATGCGATTGCCCGTGAACCGCGCGTCCGTGTCCCGGAGGGCGCTGAACCGGGTGTCAGCGACAAGCGGCTCGTTAAAAAATAATTTTCATGGCCACCGTTCAAGACATTGAAATCCGCGATTCCGCCGCGCGCACCGCGCAGGCGGTTGAGGAGCTTGCGGACGCCCACGGTGAGCGCATGGTGCTGAACATGGGGCCGTCGCATCCGGCCACGCACGGCGTTCTGCGCATCGTGCTGGAGCTGGACGGCGAAGTCATCACCAAGGCCGATCCGGACGTGGGATATCTGCATCGCGGCGATGAAAAAATCGCCGAGAACATGACCTACACCCAGTTCATCCCTTACACGGATCGACTGGATTATCTCGCGCCGCTGGCGAACAACGTCGCTTACGCACTCGCCGTCGAAAAACTTCTTGGCATCCACGACAAATTGCCGCCGCGCTGCCAATACATCCGCGTGATGTGCTGCGAATTAGCGCGTATTTCCTCGCACTTGCTAGGTCTTGGCGCGTTCGCGATGGACACCGGTGCGGTCACCGTTTTCTTGCTCACGTTCACGGAGCGCGAAAAAATTTACAACATCGCCGAAGCCGCCAGTGGCGCGCGTTTGACGAACAGCTACACACGTATCGGCGGCTTGATGCGGGACGTGCCGCCTAACTGGGTGGACATGATTCGCGTGTTCCTCAAAGAATTTGCCGTGGCGCTCGACGAAGCGAACACCTTGCTCACGCGCAATCGCATCTGGGTGGATCGTCTGCGCGATCTCGGTGTCGTTTCGAGAGGAATGGCGATTGATTACGCTTTGAGCGGTCCGAATTTGCGCGGCAGCGGCGTGGAATTCGATCTGCGCAAAAACCAGCCGTATCTTTGCTACAAGGATTTGGATTTTGATGTCGCGGTGGGTTCGACCGGCGATTGTTACGATCGTTACCTCGTGCGCATGGAAGAGATGAAGCAGAGCATGCGCATTCTGGAGCAATGCTGTAACAAGATTCCTGGTGGCGCAGAAAACAAGTCGCACGAGCCGGTTAGCATTCAGGACGGCAAGATCACGCTCCCATCCAAACAAAAAGTTTTGACGAGCATGGAAGAACTGATCCACCAGTTCATGCTCGTGACCGAAGGCATCAATTGCCCGCCCGGTGAAACCTATTTCGGCCATGAAAATCCGAAGGGCGAACTTGGTTTTTATATCAACAGCAAGGGCGGCGGCACGCCGAATCGCCTGAAGATTCGCGCGCCCTCATTTATCAATTTGAGCATTCTTGGCGAATTGCTGCCCGGCTGCATGATCAGCGACGTGCCCGTCGTGCTGGGTTCGCTCGACTTTGTGATGGGAGAATCTGACCGATGAGTTTTCAAGCCACACCTGAACTGGAAGCGGAAGTGAATGAGCTAATCACGCACTATCCGGTAAAGCGCGCCGCGTCGCTGATGGTGCTGCACGCCATCCAGGAAAAGTTCGGCTGGATTTCGTCCGACGCCGTGCAATGGACCGCAAAGAAGCTGGAACTCCAGCCAATCAACGTTTTTGAAATCCTGACGTTTTATCCGATGCTCCGGCAGGAGCCGCAGGGAAAATACGCGATCAAAGTTTGTCGCACGCTGAGCTGTGCGCTCGGCGGCGCGTATGAATTGCATTATCACTTTTGTGAGAAACTCGGCTTGGACGCGCACAAACACGGACCGCAAACGACGAAGGACGGCAAGTTTACCGTCGAGTTTGTCGAGTGCCTCGCGAGCTGCGGCACCGCGCCGGTGATGATGGTTGGCGAAAAATTTTACGAAGGCGTCAGCCACAAAAAGGCCGATGAAATCGTTGCGGGATGCAAATGAAATGGTTGCCCGACATGGATTTGAACCATGACAAACAGATTCAGAGTCTGCTGTGCTACCGTTACACCATCGGGCAGGATGGGACGCAGTAAGCTAGAGAAATTTTGATAAGAGTCAATTGCTGATATGGCGCAAGAATACAAATTGATATTGAAGCACGCCGATGAACCGGGTTACACGCCCGACATCGAGTGCTATCTGCGTCATGGTGGCTACGACACACTCAAGAAGGCGCTCGCGTTCCAGACCAAAACTTTGGCTGAAGGCAAAACCCAGACGCCTCAGGAACAACTTCGTCAGGAAGTGATGACCTCCGGTTTGCGTGGTCGTGGCGGCGCCGGTTTCTCCTGCGGACTCAAGTGGAGCTTCGTTGACCGCAAGAGCGGCAAGCCGATTTATCTCATTTGCAACGCTGACGAATCCGAACCGGGCACGTTCAAGGATCGTCAGATCATGCACAAAGATCCGCATCAGCTGATCGAAGGCATGATTATCTCCTGCTTCGCGAACGACGTGAAGCTCGCCTACATTTACATCCGCGGCG
>CAISYZ010000092.1 GCA_903889895.1 uncultured Verrucomicrobia subdivision 3 bacterium
CCCGTGTGGCCATAACGATTCCACAGTGGCAATTCGCCGTGCTCGAGCACGCTGCGCGATTCCAGAAATCCCGCCGGCACGCCCCACAACATCATCGCCGCCGTGTCGCTGGCGTGCTGTGAAACTTGTGTCATCGGCTGGTTGCCGGGCAGCGGCGCGCCCCACGAATAAACCATCGTGGGAAATTCCGACTGGGAGACAAAGCTGCAACCGCAAAAGATTACCGGGTAGCAATTAACCAGCACCGCCAGCACCGCCAACAGGATGATGGCCAGAACCGGCTGCCGTGCATTCCAAGCGGAGATTTGGCTTCCCCAATCCGCCGCCGGGACATGGGATGTTGGCTGCGAGTCTGCCCCTGAGTTTTTAATGTCAGTGGAAATCATTAATCTGATTCCGCGAAAACTTAATTTTGTTTGCGTGCCGAGTCAAAGCAAAGCGCCAATAAGTTCTCAGCGCGGCAAATCGGCGAGCCGGACGGCATCAAGAGCAAACTTCAGGTAAATCACCTTCAAGTATTCCGCCTCCTTGAACGCGGCCGGATGATCCGGGGGATGCTGCAACGTTTTCAGCTCCGTAAATTTTCTTCCCAATTTAACCGCCGCCCGCCGCACCGCGTCAAAAAACTCCGGCGCGGAAACGTGTGCGGAACACGAACCGGCCACCAAAATGCCGTCGCGCGAAAGCCTTGTGATGCCAAGCGAATTCACGCGTTCGTAGGCACGGATGGCCGCGGCGCGTTCGCTCTCGCGCTTGGCCAGCGACGGCGGGTCGAGCACGATTAAATCGAATTTTTCCGTGCTGGACTCAATCCACTTGAATGCGTCCGCCTGCACGGTTTCATGAACGCACGCCGCCACACCGGGGAAATTGTTATTCAGCGCAAAATTTCTTTTGGCCGATTCCAGCGCGTGCGCGCTGATGTCCAAATCCTTCACGGATTTCGCACCGCCGCGCGCGGCATAGACCGAGAAGCCGCCGGAAAAGCTGAACGCATTCAGAACTTTTTTGCCCCGCGCCAAACTTTCCACTTCCCGGCGATTTTCGCGCTGGTCGAGGAAGAAACCGGTTTTCTGCCCGCGTAAAACATCCGCCTCAAACCGCACGCCATTCTCCGAAAAGATCACCGCGCCAACCGGTAGTTCACCGCAAAGTGTTTGTCCGTCGTGGAATTGAAACTGTTTTTCCGCCACCGGCTGGATATTCCGGCTCAGGCGCAGGACGATGCGTTCGCATGGAATTTTTTCTTTGAGCAGCGGGAGAATTTCTTTCAGCCGCGGCAGCCACGCTGCGGTGTAAAGCTTCAGCACCAGCGACGTGGCGTAGCGATCCAAAACCAATCCCGGCCAGCCATCGCTCTCGCCGTGAATGAGGCGGTAACCGGTAGTAGTCGCATCAAACAGGCCATCGCGACGCGCGAGCGTTTGTGTGAGACGTGTCTGCCACCATGCGGCATCAATGATCTGCGGCTTGCCGGCGTGCAAAATGCGGACGCGGATCGGCGAATCAGCATCATACAAGCCGACGGCGAGAAACTTGTCGTTGCGGTCGTAGCTGACGGCGAGCTCGCCGGTTTTTCCAGCGCGGTTTTGTTCGCGAATGCTGTCGGCGAAAAGCCAAGGATGGCCGGAGCGAACGATGGATTCGGCGGTGTTCGTAAGCCGCAGACGCAATCGTGCCGCAGTCTGGTTTGCGGCGGGCTGATTCATTCCAAGCCGCTCGCTTTGCGGGCGCGTTTCAAAACAGTTTGCGCCAGCGTGCGCGCCTTGGTTGCGCCAGCGGCGAGGACGCTGTTGACGTAATCCAGATTGGCGGCGAGTTCGGCGCGCTTTTTTCGCGCTTCGGCAAAATGATTCCAATAATGCTCGAACAAACCTTTCTTCAAATCACCGTAGCCGAGGCCGCCGGCACGCAGACGATTTTCAAAATCCTTCGCGGTTTCGGCCGGGGCAACGAGGCTTAGCAACTGGATGGCGAGATTCTGGTCGGCATCCGGCTTCGGCTCGTCCGGCGTGCGCGAATCCATCTTGATGCCCATGACTTTTTTGCGGAGCGCCTTTTCCTCGCCGAATATCTCCAGCGTGTTGCCGTAGCTTTTACTCATCTTCTCGCCGTCGAGGCCGGGCACCTTCGCCGTTTCGCCGCGAATCTGCGGCTCGGGTATCACGAACGTCTCGCCGTAAGCCTCGTTGAACTTGATGGCGATATCGCGCGTGACTTCAACGTGCTGTTTCTGGTCCTGGCCGACCGGAACAATGTTCGAGTCGTAAATCAATATGTCCGCCGCCATCAGCACCGGATACGCGAAGAGGCCGTGGTTCACGGGCAACCCTTTGGCGGACTTGTCTTTGAAGGAATGGCATTTCTCCAGCAGGCTCATCGGGGTGAGCGTGGAGAGAATCCACGCCAGCTCGGTCACTTCCGGCACGTCGGACTGGCGAAAGAAAACGGCTTGCTTCGGGTCGAGGCCGCACGCGAGAAAGTCCAGCGCCACGTCCAGGGAATTCTTCCGGCGCTGGGCGGCGTCAAAGAGCGAGGTCATGGAGTGGTAATCCGCGATGAAATAAAACGCCTCGCCTTTTTCCTGAAGCGCGATGGCGGGCTGCATCATCCCGAAATAATTTCCGAGGTGCAGCGTGCCGCTGGGCTGGATGCCGGACAAAATACGCATGGCGACAGGCTAGCAGTGAATGCGGAAAACTGGAAAGCAGGAAAACAAAAAAGCGTCCAGCCCGGAGGCTGGACGCTTGATCAATTTAAAAATCTCACCACCAAAAAGTTGTCCCACTTGCGCTGCGAGGAATCATGATTTGGAATTTACGCCATTCGGCATGACCATCCTTATAGCCAACATCACCACCGGTTGGCAAGGCACCAACAATATGCGGACTGGTATGATTATAAACTACATTGTTCACTTCGAATCCCCCAACAACTGATGAATAATTATTGCCGGGATTACTGTAACCGGGAGTATTGGCGCTAGTGCTAATAATTGCATCCGCAATCAAAACCCGATCAGAAACACCAATCACACCACTTCCACCGGATGGTATTTCGGCTTGTAAGGTAGTGTTTTGGTTCGTTGCGAGAAGTTTGCTCGCAGCTCCAGAAAAAGCAAACGCATAACCAATCACATGGATATCAGTGGCCGCCGGCGGATTTGCAGTCACGCCAAAATTCCAAAGGGTTGAACTAGGTCCATAGGCTGTCGCACCAGGACCAGCCCAATTTTCCACATCCGTGAATCTTGGCTCGGTTCCAGGATCATAAAACGCTTTCTTGGTTAGCCCCGAACTCAGCATGACTTGAGCAGCCGGATCGGGAAGATCCCAAGCCCACTTGGCGTTTCCAGTAGTTGTAAAGACCGGCAGCTTGTCGTTGTAATCATTGGCGTATATGTTGATTGCTATTTCAATCTGCTTCACGTTATTCAAGCATTGCGTGCGCTTGGCCCGCTGCTTGGCACTGGAAAGCGCCGGCAGGAGCATGGCCGCCAGAATGGCGATGATGGCAATGACCACCAATAATTCAATCAGCGTAAAACCTTTGGGTTTCACGTCGGGCAAAGACATTTTCTTCATGGAGTTGATGTGGGTTGAATTTAATTAACAATACTATTTAATTTGCATTTAGCAACCCCAAACTACCAAAAATTTCGCAAGCTAAACTGGCCAGCTTGACCGTGGCCAGACCAGCAAAGGCTACTTATCAGTCGTTCCGCGCAATGCGCCACCGCTGACCTGCCAGCGGTGCAAATCGCGCCCCAGTTCGCTCGGCCAGTTCTCCTCGGTGCAGGTCATGAACACCTGCCCGCGCGTCCGGCGGGCTTGCTCCAGCAACGGTAGAAAACCACTCCGGCGCTTTACGTCCAGTTCGCCCATCACGTCGTCAATCAGCAGGACCGGCGGCGAGCCGTGGATGCCGGCGAGAAATTCCGCCTGCGCCATCTTCAGCGCAATCGCCAGCGTGCGCTTCTGCCCCTCGCTGCCGAACTGCGCCGCAGACTTCTCGTTCTGCAACAACTGCAAATCGTCGCGGTGCGGCCCGACGAGCGTGGCGCGGAACGTCCGTTCGCGGGCGCGCGACGACGCGAGTTCCACGGCGAAATCGTTTTTCACGCTCGGCTGATACTCGATGCGCAGTTCCTCGGCGTCGTTGGAGATGCGGCGATACGCCAGGCGCGCGAGCGGGGAAAATTTAGGCACCAGCTCGCGCCGCGCGCGAATGAGCTCATTGCCGAACTTCACAAGCTCGGCGGAAAAACTTTCCAGTGCCGCCTCGTCCACGGTGCGCTGCTTCAAAAGCGCGTTGCGGGCGCGGACGGTGTGCATGTAACGCTGGAGCAAGGGCAAATAACCTGGCTGCGTCTGGGCGAGCAGCAAATCAATGAACCGCCGCCGCGCGCGGGCGGTGCCTTTGATGAGCTGCAAATCTTCCGTGCAGAAAACCACCGTGCGGAGCGCGCCGAAATAATCCGCAAGCTTTTTCACGGGCTGGCCGTCCAACGTGAGTTTCCGTTCGCGCGCGGCCCAATACATCTTGATCTCATGGTCGCCCTGGCCCACCACATTGCCGCCGACGAAATAGCCTTTCGCGCCGTGACGGATCATCTGCGCGCCGCCGACGCCGCGAAAGGAGCGCAGCGTAGCCATGAGGTAAACCGCTTCGAGGATGTTGGTCTTGCCCTGCGCATTGTCGCCAAGCAACAGATGAAAGCCGGGCGCAAAATCCACATCCAACCGCGCGTAATTGCGGAAGTCACGGAGTCGCAGATGGGCCAGATGCACGCGGGGATTTTAGCCACAGACGGACACAGATGAAACACCGATCTCGCGCGGCGTCTAAAAGATTGTCTCTTCATTCAAAATTCTTCATTCTTCAATCGTTATGTATTCACCGACCGCCGATGAATTTCTGAAACTCGCGACGCAGGGCAACCTCATCCCCGTCGCGCGCCGCATCCTCGCCGACCTCGAAACGCCGCTGTCGGCCTACCGGAAAATCTCCGGCCAGGGCGAATCATTCCTCTTTGAGTCCGTCGAGGGCGGCGAGCACCTTGGCCGCTATTCGTTCGTCGGCTGCAATCCGCGCGCGGTCATCCGGCAGGATGGCCAGCACGTCCAGGTCATCGAAAACGGCCGTATCATCGAAAGCGCCGTCGTCGGCCAAGACGTGAAGGACGGGCTCGAAATGGTCGAGCGCATCATGAAAAAATACCGCGCGGTCGCGGTGCCGGGCCTGCCGCGGTTCACCGGCGGCGCGGTGGGCTTCATCGGCTATGAATTCATCCACGATGTCGAACCCAGCGTGCCGCGTCCGCAACATGACGAGTTGAAAACGCCGGTGATGTATTTCCTCGTGGCCGACCAGCTTTTGATTTTTGACCGCGTGCAGCAGACCATCACCATTCTGGTCAACGCCATACTCGACGACGCGGAAAGCCCCGCCGATGCCTACGAAAATGCGCTTGGCGAAATCGACCGGCTGGTCTCGCTGCTCGAACAACCGAGCGAACACACCGCGGTCGGCGTGACCAGTGATTTCCCCGCTGTGGAATTTGTCTCGAACCAGACGCAGGAGAAGTTTTTCGCGAACGTCGCGGCGGCGAAGAAATTCATCACCGCCGGCGACATCATCCAGGTCGTCGGCTCGCAACGGTTTTCCGCGCCAATCACAGCGTCGCCGCTGGATATTTACCGCGCGGTGCGCAACGTCAATCCGTCGCCGTATCTGTTTTTGCTGGAGCTGGACGGCTTTGCGCTGGTCGGCGCGTCGCCGGAACTGCACGTCCGCTGCGAGGAAGGCAAAGTGGAGATCCGGCCCATCGCCGGCACGCGCAAACGCGGCAAATCGGACGAGGAAGATGCCGCGCTGGAAAAAGAACTGCTCGCCGACCCGAAGGAACGCGCCGAACACGTCATGCTCGTGGACCTCGCGCGCAACGACATCGGCCGCGTCTGCGATTTCGGCAGCGTGGCGGTGAAGGATTTGATGTTCATCGAGCGCTACAGCCACGTCATGCACATCGTTTCACAGGTGGAAGGAAAGATTTCCGCAGGTAAAACCAATTACGACCTGATGCGCGCCACGTTTCCCGCCGGCACGGTCAGCGGCGCGCCGAAAATCCGCGCCATGCAAATCATTTCCGAGCTGGAGCAAACCACGCGCGGCACCTACGCCGGCTGCGTCGGCTATTTTTCCTTCAACGGCAACCTCGACACCTGCATCACCATCCGCACCGCGCTCATCAAGGACGGCAAAGCTTACGTCCAGGCCGGCGGCGGCTGGGTAAACGACTCGACACCGGAAGGCGAATATCAGGAGACCGTCAATAAGTCCATGGCCATGCGGAAAGCCATCGCGATGGCAGAAGGATTTTCGCCCGCGCCATAATATATTTTTTGGCGGCGAGCGGATAAATTTGATTTTGAACGCAAAACGGGTTTTCCCGCTCCATTCCTACACCAACTAACCGTTTGCAAACCATTGCCCGGCTTGTAAGCTAATCAAACGTTCATGCGCCAGTTTCGCAATATCGCAGTCAATGCGTTCATGGAACTCGTCCGGCAGCCGATTTTTCTGCTGCTGATGACGGGCTCCGTGGTATTCGAGATTTTTCTGGCGGTCCCCTACTACTTCGCATTCGGCGACGAAATGAAACTCGTCAAGACCAGCGCGCTGGCGGTGATGCTGCTGACGGGACTGTTCGGCGCGGTGCTGAGCGCGTCGGCATCGCTCGCGCGGGAAATCCGCAGCGGCACGGCACTGGCGGTGCTGTCCAAGCCGGTGGGCCGCGCGCAATTCCTGCTGGCGAAATTTGCCGGGCTGGCGGCGGCGTTGACGCTACTGGCCTACGTCAACCTCATCGGCGTGATGACCGCGAGCTGGATGGCGTTCGACGCCTACGGCAAAACCAACGTGCAGGACATTGCCATATTCGGCGGCGCGATTGCGCTGGCCTATGCAATGGCGGGCTTCAGCAATTATTTCCTGCGCCGGCCGTTCGTGAGCGACGCGGTATTCGCCTTTGTGGCAATGGTAACGCTGGCGGCATTTGTGATCTTTCAATTCACCGTGCAGATGCAGAGCCTCGGCGAACGCGCGGCGGTGGACTGGCGGTTGGTGCCGGCCGGAATTTTGATTTTGTTCGCGTTCTGGATTTTCGCGGCGGTGGCCGTGGCCTGCTCCACGCGGCTGGACATGATTGCCACGCTCGCGGTCTGCTCGGCGGTTTTTCTGGTCGGGCTGATGTCGGATTATCTCTTCGGCCTGCCCGCCGCGCACGGCAGTTGGTGGGCTTCGACGCTTTACAGCATCGTGCCGAACTGGCAGCTTTTCTGGCTCGCCGACGCGCTCGAAACGGGCAAAAGCACGTTTAACTGGGCGTATGTCGGCAAGGCGCTCGGTTATGCGTTTTGCTATGCCGGCGCAGCGCTGGCCGTGGGCGTGGCGCTGTTTGACGACCGGGAATTGAGCTGAAGAATTTACAATTTTCAATTGCCAATCGCCAATTTGTGGCGGCGCGTGAAGCGCAAAATTGGCAATTGGCAATTGGCAATTGGCAATTGGCAATTGGCACTTGAAAATGGAACGAAGCATACAAAAAAACGGACTGGTGAACCTCGCGGTGGCCGTCCTCGTTTTCCTCGCCGGATTCGGCGTGACCGTCATGTCCGGCGCGCTCGCCGGGCAGGCGGCGGCGGTTTTCCTCGGCCTCGGCGTGCTGGTGGCGTTCGTCTCGTGGTTCCAGATGCGGCTCGAAGAAAACGAGCGCTCGGAAAAGCTCGAACTCGATGAACTCGCCCGCAGCCGTGGCGCGTCGCTGTTCGAGGCGAAAGACTCCGGTAGCTTCCCCGCGAAGAACGCCCGCGAGCAGTTTGAAAAATATTTTGTGCCCGGTTTCGCCGTGCTGCTGTTGCTGCTCGAAGCCGGCGGCGCGTGGGGACTTTGGGTTTGGAGCGGCAAAAATCCGGAGACGCTCAAGGCCGCCAATGCCACGGCGTCGCTGTCACTGTTCGCCATCTTTGCGCTGGTGCTGTTTTTGATCGGCCGATTTTCCGTGACGATTGCGCGGCTGGAAAACCACCGGCTGCTGCGCCCCGGCGCGAGTTTCCTGCTGGCCGGTGCTTATGTTTGCGCGCTCGCCGCGCTCGCCATCGCCGGCGTCGAGGCGAAATATCCGCGCGCCGATTTTTGGGTGGCGCGCGGTCTGTGCGTGCTGCTCGGCCTGATGGCGGTGGAAAATATTTTGACACTGCTGCTGGAAATCTATCGTCCGCGCGTGAAAGGCAAAATCGCGCGCCCGCTTTACGAGAGCCGCGTCGCCGGTATCTTCGCGCAGCCGGAAAGCCTGTTCACCACGGCGGCGCAGACGCTAGATTACCAGTTCGGCTTCAAGGTTTCCGAAACGTGGTTTTTCCAGGCGCTGCAAAAAAACCTGCCGACGCTGCTGCTCATCCAGTTTCTCGCGCTGATTTTGTCCACCTGCTTCGTGTTCGTAGACGCGGGCGAACAGGCCGTGCTGGAACATTACGGCAAGCCGGTCGCGACGCTGAACGCCGGCGCGCATTTCAAACTGCCGTGGCCGATTGACAAGGTTTATCGCTTCCGCACCGAGCAGATTCAATCCTTTGCCGTCGGTTACACGCCGGACACACAAAGCGAAAACGCCGCCATCATTCTTTGGACGGTCAGCCACAACAAAGAGGAAAATTTTGTCGTCGGCAACCGCGCGCCGGTGACGACCGCCGACACGAACGACGCCGCGAGCAGCAAGCCCGTCGGCCTCATCACCGTCAGCATTCCGGTGCAATTTCAGATCGTGAATGTGACGAACTGGGTTTACAACAACGCTACGCCCGACGAATTGCTCCAAACGATCGCCCAGCGCGAAGTCGTGCGCTATCTCGCCGGCAGCGATTTGAACGACATCCTGTCGCACGGCCGCTTGGAAGCGGCTTCGGCGTTGCGCGATAAAATTCAGGCGGCGGCGGACGAGCGAAAGCTCGGCGCGAAAATCGTGTTCGTCGGCTTGCAGGACATTCATCCGCCGACGGCCAATGAAGTTGCCGCGACTTACGAAAAAGTCGTCGGCGCGGAACAAACCAAGCTCGCCACGATTTTGAACGCCGAATCCGCCGCCATCCGCATGAATGCGCTCGCCGACGGGACGGCGTTCACCGTCACGAATGTCGCGGACGCCAACCGCGTCTCCAAGATCACGACGGCGAATTCTCGCGCCGGCTTGTTCACGAACCAGTTGCCGGCGTTCGCCGCCGCGCCGGATGTTTATCGTCAGCGGTTGTATCTGCAGAATTTTGCCGCCGCGACCAAGAACGCGCGGAAATATATTTTGCTCGTCACCAATACGCAGGATGTTGTCATCTTTGATTTGCAGGACAAGATCCGCGACGACCTGCTGAACCTTTCCATCACGAATTCGCCATGAAAAAGAACGCCATTACCCTCATCATCGCCGCAGTTTTGCTGGTGATTTTTGCGCTGCTGCTGTTCACCTTCCAAGTGCGGCAGTCGGAAGTCGTCGTCGTCTCGACCTTCCTCAAGCCGACGGACACCATCACCAACGCCGGGCTTTATGTGAAGTGGCCGTGGCCGGTGCAGAGCATCAACCGCTTCGATTCGCGCGTGCAGACCTTCGCCGACATCCCCAGCGAGACGCTCACCGCCGACAGCACGATGCTGCTCGTCAACGTTTTCGTCGGCTGGAAAATTTCCGATGCGAAGGAATTTTTTCCGAAATTCCCCGGCGGCTCGACGCTCGCGGCACAGCGCCAGTTGGAAAACATGCTCCGCAGCGCGAAAGCGGCGGTCGTCGGCAAATACAATTTGTCCGACTTCGTGAATTCCGATCCGGCGCAACTCAAGTTCAGCGAAATCGAATCTAACATTCAAAAGAGCGTCGAAATGGAACTCGCCAAGAATAATTACGGCATCAGCCTCGAATTTCTCGGCATCAAAAAACTCGGCCTGCCGGAAAATGTGACGCAGTCGGTGTTCGACCGCATGAAGGCCGAGCGCACGAAATTTATCACCGAAGCGCAATTCAAGGGCGAAGCCGAGGCGACGAAAATCAAGTCCGCCGCCGAACGCCAGGCCGCCGATGTCATCGCCAACGCGCAGGCCGACGCCACGCGCATCGAGGGCGCGGGCGTGGCCGAGGCCGCGAAAACGCTAGGCGTGTTCCAAGAAAACCCGACGCTCGCCGTGTTCCAGTTGCAGCTTGAGGCGCTGAAGAATTCGCTCGGCCAGAAGTCCACGCTGATTTTCGACGAGCGCACGCCGCCGTTTGATTTGTTCAAGAATTTGCCGGCGGTCAACTCTGGAAAGTGACATGAGCGAGCACCATAATCACGACCATCCGCACGCGCCCGAGACGCAGGACGCCGGTTCGCAGGCGCTCGCCGAGGCGTTGCGCAGCAGCTTCGTCATCGTCAAGATCGCGATGGCGGCGCTCGTCGTCATCATTTTTGCGGCGGGATTTTTCACGGTCAATCCGGGCGAGAAAGCCGTCATTCTCCGCTTCGGCAAACCGCTCGGCGACGGGCCGAAAATGCTCTTGAGCGCGGGCAAATTGTATTGGTCGTTTCCGTATCCGATTGACGAGGTCGTCCGCATTCCGATTTCGGAAATCCAGAAAATCACCTCGTCCGTCGGCTGGTATCTCACCACGCCGGAAATGGAACTCGCCGGCACCGAGCCGCCCGCCGGGCCGTCACTGAATCCCGCGATTGACGGCTATGTGCTCACCGCCGACCGCAACATCATCCACACCCGCGCCACGGTTTCATATCACATTGACGACCCGCGCACGGCGATTTTTAATTTCGCCGCCGGCACGAACCACCAGTTCAACCTCGGCGGCATTTCCAACGCCGTGCAGGACGCCGCGAACAACGCGCTCGTCGCCACCGCCGCGCGGTTCAAGGTGGACGACATTCTCACGCGCGACATCGCCGGATTTCAGGACGCCGTGCGCGCGCACGTGGAGGAACTCGTCGCGCAGGAAAAATTGGGCGTGGTCATTGACCAATGCCAGGTGCAAAGCGTCGCGCCGAGGCAGTTGAAGGAAGTTTTCGCCGCCGTCACCACCGCGCGCCAGAACCGCGACAAGCTCATCAGCGAGGCGCTCGGCGAGCAGAACCGCATTTTGAGCCAGGCCGGCGCCACCGCGTCGTCCGTCACCAACGCCGCCGAATCCGCGCGCACGCGCTTCGTCACCGGCATCGAGTCCGACGCCGAGGCGTTCAAGGCGCTGCTGCCGAAATACGCGGGCAACCCGCAGCTTTACGCGCAACTGGAGCTGACCAAGGTCATGGCCGAGGTGCTGACGAATGTGCAGGACAAAATCTTTCTGCCGCAACGCGCCGATGGCAAACCGCGCGAACTGCGTTTACAGTTGAACCGCGAACCGCCGCAGCCGAAATCGGCGGCGAATCCGTAAAACGAAAATGGACGCGACGCAAAAAATGAGAATTAGAAAGGTCACCCTTTCACATTTCACTGCGACTGTGGTTTGCGGCATTCTGTTCGTTTTCGTTTTAATTGCTGACGCTGGAAAGATTCACGCACATCAAAACCACGCTTGGACTCAAGCTTGGTGCAGTTTTTTTGGCAAGATCGGATTGACACTGCAACCACAGCTATATTTTTTCGTTCATGCCAACTTGGGACAAGTTTCCGAATGGCAAGAGCGTTTAATTAAGTTAGTTGCTTCCGCATCAATTCCACTTTGGAGCATTTGCTTCGGCTGGATTTTCGTCAAGTTAGACAAATGGCTGAACCATTTTCCAGTTCTCGGCAAAAAAGTTTTTTAATCGTAAATCGGCAATCGTAAATCGTAAATTTTTATGCAGGTCACATCGCTTTTAAGCCAGCACGAGCACGATGACAAATGCGGCTGCGGCCACGACCACGAACATTCCGTCGTGCACCTCTGGCAGGCCGTCCTCGGCGTCGTCTGCGTCCTCAACGCCTTCATCGTGGACTGGCTGTTCGAGGCCGGCAGCACGCTCGCCAGCGCCAGCGCCATGATCGGCGCGCTCATCCTGATTTATCCCATCGTCGTCACCGCCGTGAAGGATTTGCGCGTCGGCCGCCTGAGCATCAACGAGCTCGTCGCCATCGCCGTGCTCGCGGCGTTTGCCTCCGGCGATTACAAGACCGCCGGCGTCGTCGCGTTTTTCATGCTCACCGGCGAACTCATCGAATCCCGCACCGCCGAGGGCGCGCGCAATTCCATCGAATCGCTCATCAAACTCACGCCCACGAAGGCGCGGCGGATTTTGAAGGACGGCAGCGAAGAGGAAGTTCCCGCCAGCCAGCTGGCCGTCGGCGATGTCATCCGCATCCGCCCCGGCGACAATGTGGCGGCGGACGGCGTCATCGTCAGCGGCCAAGGCTCGTTCAACCAGGCCACCATCACCGGCGAATCGCTGCCGGCGGACAAGAAAACCGGCGACGAAGTTTTTGCCGGCACGCAGAATTTGACCGGCGTTTTGGAAATCAAAGTCAGCCGCGCCGGCACCGACACCACGCTCGGCCGTGTGCGCGAACTCATCATCGCCGCCGAAAAAACCAAGCTGCCCATCCAGAAAATCGTGGATCAATACATGGGCTTTTACACGCCGCTGGTGCTGGTCATCGGCGCGCTGGTCTGGGCGTTCACGCACGATCTGAGCCGCGTCATCGCGGTGTTCGTCGTGTCCTGCCCGTGCGCGTTCATCCTCGCGACGCCGACCGCAATGGTCGCCGCGCTCTCCGCCGCCGCGCGTCTCGGCATCCTCATCAAAAATGTCGCCGACATCGAAACCGCCGCGAAAATCAACGCCTTCATCTTCGACAAAACTGGCACGCTCACGACCGGTCAACTCGCTGTCAGCCGCCTCGCGCCGATTGGTGAAACGAAACCGGCGGAACTTTTGCTGCTCGCCGCATCCGCTGAAAAATACAGCAACCATCCGACCGCCAAAGCGCTCGCCAATCTCGCGGGCGAAGCCGGCGTGCCGCTGACCGAGCCAAAAGATTTTGCCGAAACGCCCGGACGCGGCGTGAAAGCCGAAATCAACGGCGCGAAAATTCTCGTTGGCCGCGCGCAGTGGCTCAAGGACAACGGCATTGACGCCGGCTTTGAGAAATCCGTTGATGTGGACGACGCCGAAGGTTGGAGCCTGATTTTCGTCGCGCAAAACGGCAAGTGCGTCGGCTGGGTCGGCATGCAGGACAAAACCCGCAGCGAGGCGAAAGAAGCGTTGGCCGAGTTGAAGGATGCCGGTGTGCGCCGCATCGCGATGGTCTCCGGCGACCGCCAGCCCGTCGCCACGCGCGTCGCGGCGGAGATCGCCTGCGAAGAGGCCAAGGGCGATTGTTTGCCGCAGGATAAGGTGGATTTCGTCCGCGCCGTGAAGGCGAAAGGCTACAAAGTCGCGGTCGTCGGCGACGGCGTGAACGACGCGCCCGCGCTCGCGGCCGGCGACATCAGCATCGCGATGGGCGCGGCCGGCAGCGAAGTGGCCATCCACAGCGCAACGATTGCGCTGATGAACAATGATCTCCGCCGGCTGCCGTTCCTCGTGAAGCTCTCGCGCAGCACGCGCGCCGTCATCAACCAGAATTTCCTGTTTGGCGTGCTGTTCATCATCGTCGGCCTGACGATCACGTCGTTCGGCGTCATCGGCCCGATTGTCGCGGCGCTGCTGCACAACGTCGGCTCGCTCATCGTCATTTTCAACAGCGCGCGGCTCGTGCGCAAAGGCGAGGAGCTGGAGCATTTCCATCCCGAGATGGAGACGTTTCCGCAAAAGCCCGCCGGCCAACTGACGCCGAAGCTGGCGTGAAAATATACAAATTGTTTTATGCCTGCCGCTGATTCCACTCCGCAGTCCAACGGTGAAGTCGTCGTTTCCGTTCGCGGCCTGACGAAGGTCTTCAAGGATTTCTGGAACCGCCCGAAGGCGCGCGCGGTGGACGGCGTGGATTTTGAAGTTCGCAAGGGTGAAATTTTCGGTCTGCTCGGACCGAACGGTTCCGGCAAATCCACGACGATAAAACTTTTGCTTGGGTTGTTGAATCCAACGAAAGGACACATCGAAGTCTTCGGCCATTCGCCGCGCCATGTGCAGACGAAGTCGCGCATCGGTTATCTGCCGGAAGAATCTTATTTGTATCGCTATCTCAACTCACGCGAGACGCTGGATTTTTTTGGCAACCTGTTCCATCTCGATAAAAAAGACCGCGACAATCGCGCGGAACAGTTACTGGACATGGTGGGCCTTGGCAAGACGCAGACGCGCGCCGTCGGCGAATTTTCCAAGGGCATGCAGCGCCGCATCGGCTTGGCCCAAGCGCTCATCAACGATCCTGATTTGGTGATTCTCGACGAACCAACCGCCGGCCTCGACCCGATTGGCTGCCGCGAGGTGAAGGATTTGATCATCGCGCTTGCCAAGCGCGGCAAGACCGTGATTTTGAGCAGCCATTTACTTTCCGACGTGGAAGACGTCTGCGACCGCGTGGTGATTTATTACGGCGGTAAAATTCGCGCAGACGGCACGCTGAAGGATTTGCTCGCGACGCCGGACACGCTGCGAATCACCACGCCGGTTTTATCGCGCGAAACTTTGGAAAAAGTTTTGGCGATCATCCGGCATGACATCACCACCGGCGAAGTGCGCGTGGACAATCCGACGCAGAATCTCGAAAGCTATTTCCTCGACGTGGTGAACAAGGCGCGCGCGGCGAACGAAACCAGCGGCGCGCAGTCCGGCGCGCGGGTGGCCGAATATTTGCGCGGTGGCGCGGAAACCAAATCTTCAGGCGAAAAGGTTTTGGAAAAACTGTCGCTGCCAAAGACGGCGTTGCCAGCCGCAGTAAAGCCGGCCACCGAGATTGCCACGCCGAAAGCGGACGAAGGCAAATTGGCGGCGCTCGCACAACCAGCCGCGCCTACGCCGCAGCCGGAAAAATCCGCACCAAAAACGGAAGCGGTCAAGCCGATGGATTTGTCCAAGGCAGACGAAAGATTGTCATCGCTGCTCGGCGGGAAGAAATAATTTCGGCTGTTCATGCAAAGAATTTTCGCCATCGCCTGGTTGACGTGGAAGGCTGCGCTGCGGTTTAAGCTGTTCCTTGTCATCGCGGCCTTGTTGGTTCTCGCGGTTGTCGGTTTGCCGCTCATCATCAAAGACGACGGCACGGCGCAGGGTTTCACGCAGATCATTCTGACCTACACATTGAGCGCAATCACGGCGCTGCTGGGACTTTCGACCCTGTGGCTGGCGTGCGGCACGCTGGCGCGGGACATTGAGGAATGCCAGATTCAGGTCGTCGCGACGAAGCCGATTGCGCGCTGGCAAATCTGGTTGGGTAAATGGCTGGGCATTGTTTCGTTGAACGCGGTGCTGCTGGCGATTGCCGGTGGCTGCGTTTTTAGTTTGCTGCAATGGCGCGCAGCAAAATTGCCGGCGGAGGTGCAGCAGACGTTGCACGAAGAAATTTTGGTTGCGCGCGGCTCGGCCAAGGAAGCAAGCAGCGATGCGGACATCGAATCTGAAACCGACCGAATCCTGCAAAACCGGCTCAAGACGGCACCGGTGGACAAAGTGGACGTAGCCGAGGTGCGCAAACAGATTCACGAACAGGTGAAGGCGGATTTTCAGCTCGTGCCGCCAAGCTACCAGCGCGTTTGGAAGATTGACCTTGGCGCCTCCAAAAATTCATTGGCCGGAAAACCATTGCAATTGCGGGTGAAGTTCAACTCAGCCCAAAAAAGCGCGTCGGGAACCTTTTTGGCCATGTGGCAGGTGGGTGAGCCGCAGAAGACGAAATTTTGGCGCAGCGAACCGATGAGCCTGGCACCGGACACCTTTCATGAATTTGAAATCCCGCCGGACTTGTTCGATGGGGATGGCGTGCTGACCATTTCATTCATCAATCCCAACAACGCCGCCCTGCTCTTCCCGCTCGATGAAGGGCTGGAAGTCCTGTATCCCGCTGGCGGCTTCGCGCTGAACTTCGCGCGCGGGCTGGGAATAATTTTTTGCTGGATGGCGGCGCTCGCAGCGCTAGGCCTCATGGCAGCAAGCTTCCTGTCATTTCCAGTCGCGTCTTTTTTCGCGCTGGCGATGCTGTTGGTTGTTTTCAGCAGCGGCACGCTGGCCGATTCGGTGGACTCCGGGTCGGTGGCAGCGGGCAACGAGGAAACCGGCCAGGCCGGACACTCGGTGATGGACGTGGTCTTGATTCCGGCTTTCAGGGGTGTGCTGGCGGTCATCAGCTTGGTAAAAAGCTATTCGCCGATTGAGTCCTTGAGCAGCGGGCGCAGTATCACTTGGAACGAACTCGCGGCAGCTTTTGCACAGGTGGTCCTGCTGGTGGGCGGCTGCTTCGCTCTGGCAGGCATCATCTTTTTTAACCGGCGGGAACTGGCGACGGCGCAAGGAACCCAATGAACCCGCGCGTTAAAAAAATAATTCTGCTGCTGCTGGCCGCCGCGCTGTTGTTTGGTTCCGGACAGTTCCAAAAATCCTTGAACCACGACCGCGATGCACTCGGGTTGACTCGCACCGCCGTTCTGGAAGACGCGCCGCCGGTGCTGGCGTTCACGACCGTAGCGCTTGGAGGCTTTCGCGGGCTGATTTCCAATTTTCTCTGGATGCGCGCCAACGACCTGCAGCAAGACGACAAATTTTTTGAAGCGGCACAGCTCGCGGACTGGATCACCAAGCTGGAGCCGACGTTCGCCTCCGTCTGGGTGTTTCAAGGCTGGAACATGGCCTACAACATTTCAGTGAAGTTCAAGGATTTTCCGGACCGCTGGCGCTGGGTGCAACGCGGCATCGAACTGATGCGCGACGAGGGGCTGCGCTACAACCCGAACAGTGTGGATCTCTACCGCGAGCTGGCGTGGCAGTTTCAGCATAAGATGGGAGCAAACCTCGACGATGCGAACATGTATTACAAATCGCAGTGGGCCGGCGAGATGAGAAATTTCTTTGGCCCGAACGGAACAAATTTTGACCTGCTGCTGAACCCGCCGGACGCAACGGCCCGCACCAACGTGGCGGAATTCCGTGACAAGTTCAAGATGGATGCGGCGTTCGCCAAGCAGGTGGACACGGAATACGGCCCGTTCGACTGGCGGCTGCCGGAAGCCCACGCGATTTACTGGGGCGCGCGCGGTCTCGAGGCGGCGAAGGAAAATTCCGACAAGGTGAAGGCCGACGACCTCATTAAATTGAGACGCATTATTTATCAATCCATGTTGCAGGCCTTTCATCACGGGCACATCATCGTTGATCCGTTCACGCGAAATGTCTCGCTCGGGCCAAACCTTGAACTGACGCCGCAGGTCAACGCCGCCTACGAGCAGATGATGGCTGAGGACGCCGGGATGCGTGACAACATCGCCAAAGCGCACCGGAATTTTCTGCGCGACGCCGTTTATTTTCTCTACGAAGATAACCGTGTCACCGAAGCGGCCAAGTGGTTCAAATATCTTGGCGACAAATATCCCGACAAGACCATTGTTGATGGCCAGCCGGATTCACTGCCGAAAAACCTCACGCTCGACGAATATGCCGTGGCCGTGGTGCAAATTGACATAGGTGAAACTTCGCAGGAACGCGTGACCGCCGCCGTGCAGGGATTGCTGACGCGTTGCTATTACGATCTGGCCACCGGGCAAGATGACCGTTACGAAAATCTGAAGCGCCTTGCAATCAAGGTGTATGAGCGCTACACCGAAAAAACGTCCAAGGCTAACGGAGGCAAACGCATTCCGCTGCCGCCGTTCGACACTTTGAACAAGACGGTTTTGCGCGCCTTGCTTGATCCGCAAAACGGCACGCCCTACGCCGCCCGCGCCGAACTGGTGACGAAACTCGGCCTGCCTTCCAGCCTGCTGGAGCCGGCCGCTGCCACCACGAATGCGGTGGAAAATATTCCCGCCAATTCCGTTTCTGCCGCTACCAATTCCCCCGCGCAATAGTCGGTGGAACCCACCTCCCCGCAAGATTGCTTCAGCCCGAATCTCTGCTAACCTCCGCCGACTGTGACAAAGAAAAATTCAAGTGAAAAACCGCTGCGCGTTGGCCTGATTTCCCTCGGCTGCGCCAAGAATCTCGTGGACGCCGAAATCATGCTCGGCTCGCTCCTGAAATCCGGCGTCGAAATCACCAATGACGCCGCGAGCGCTGACGCGGTCATCGTCAACACCTGCTCGTTCATCGATTCCGCACAGGAAGAAAGCGTGGACACCATTCTCGAATCAGTCGAACTGCGCGACGCCAGCCAGCGCGGTCAGGCCGTCATCGTTTCCGGTTGCCTGCCGCAGCGGTTTCGTGACGAATTGCCCAAGCTCATGCCCGAAGTGGACGCATTCATGGGCATTGACCAGGTTGCGAATGTCAGCGACATCATCGGTAAAGCCATTGCCAATCGCGCGACCAAGGTTCCCGGCACCAGCAACCGGGCAAAGAAAGACAAGCTCGTCACGCGGCTGAATGATTTGGAAAAGCATCGTCCGCTGGACGAGCATGAAAAAGAAAACGCCTTGCGCGGCACGGAAAAATTTGGCCAGACCAAGACCGTGCTTGGCAAAAACATTCCCGCCGCCGCGCCGTTGTTTGATGTCAGCGCGCGGCCGGTCTTCATTCCCGATTTCGAGACGCCGCGTTTCCGACTGACGCCGAAACATTTTGCCTACGTCAAAATTGCCGAGGGCTGCAATCATCCGTGCAGCTTCTGCATCATTCCCCGGATGCGCGGCTCGCACCGCAGCCGCACACAGACGGACATCATCAAGGAAGTGAAGGCACTCATCGCCGATGGCGTGAAGGAAATCAATTTGATTTCCCAAGATTCGACTTACTACGGCCTCGATTTGCGCCCGAACCATTCCCGCGCGATTTCCTCGCCGGAGAAATTTTCCGCCGCCGCCAAATCGCTAACTGCTGATGCAACGACCATTTGCACGCTGCTCCGTGAACTGAATGCGCTAAAGGGTAATTTCTGGATTCGTTTGCTCTACACGCATCCCGCGCATTGGACGGACGAATTGATTCAGACCATCGCCATGTGCAAGAAAGTGGCGCGTTACATTGACATTCCGCTCCAGCACATCCACGAAAACATGCTCGAACGGATGCGCCGCGAAACTTCGCAGCAATACATCGTTGATCTAATCAGGCGCATCCGCGCCGGCATTCCCGGCATCGCGATTCGCACGACGTTCATCGTTGGTTTTCCCGGCGAAACAGAGGCAAGTTTTGATGCGCTGCTTGATTTCATCCGCGAGACAAAATTCGAGCGCCTCGGCGTGTTTGCATATTCAAAAGAAGACGGCACGCGCGCCGGCGCGATGGCTGGGCAACTTTCCGACAAGGTGAAACAAAAGCGACGTGAACTCGCCATGGCCGCGCAGCACAAAGTCGCCATTACGGTCTCGGAAAGTTTCGTCGGACGCGAAATCAAAGTCCTCATTGAGGGTGAGGCGAATGCCAAGCAGCTTAAAAGTGCGAACGTCAGCTCTTGGGAGCACGGCTTGATCCGCGAAACGGACAAGCACGCCGCCCAGATGAAAGGCCATTACTTCGTGGCGCGCGGCGAAGCTGATGCACCGGACATTGACGGTCGCGTTTACATCCGCGCGGCCAAAGGCTCTTTGATCGTCGGCCAATTCGCCACCGTCAAAATCATCGGGCACACCGATTATGATTTGATTGCCGGACCGGTGAGCGACCAGAAAGCCTGAGGCCGCCGCCAGGTTTTATTTTTCCGCTGGCAACAACCTGATGTGCGTCGGCTCATCCCGGTTGCAGGTAAGCCAGACGTTCTGCTCGAATAATTCGGCTACCTGAATGGAACTGCGGCGCTGCTCTGCGGTGTCTTTCTTCGCGTCAGGACCGCGCCGCCCGGGATGCGTAAAGTAAAATAGAAATGCCCGGTCGCCGCTGACCACGACGTCGCAGTGATCCCCCATGACGCCGTCGTCCAAGCCATTGCCCGCCCCGGCGACCAGATTGGTTGGCTGCTTCAACCAGTTGAGCGCGTCGGCGGAACGGAACACGCCGAGACCTTTCCATTC
Source organism: uncultured Verrucomicrobia subdivision 3 bacterium (assembly GCA_903889895.1). Taxonomy (GTDB): domain Bacteria; phylum Verrucomicrobiota; class Verrucomicrobiia; order Limisphaerales; family UBA11358; genus UBA11358. The sequence continues at coordinate 20,105 of CAISYZ010000092.1, forward strand.
GTCAATGACCACCCAGAATTTATCGTGCCAGCGAAAGCCTTTCGGACCCTCGCCCCGGCTTTTGAACGCTAGCCCTTTGTCCGTCCAATTCCTCAGGTCGGGACTTTCGGCGTAATGAATGGATTTGCCGGAGCGTTCGTCGTTGTAGTAAAGCCGCCAGTTGCCAGCCGGCATCCGTTCAATGCTCGGGTCAATCACGCGGTCGGACGCGAGCGAAAGTTTTCGCGGATTCGACCAGTTCAACATATTTGTGCTTGTGAGTTGGACGATGAAGCGCGGATGGTTCCAGTCCTGAAATACGCCCGGCACGATGGTCAGGAACATTTGCCACGTTCCGTCCGGCGCCCGCGTCACATCGGGTGCCCAGCAGGTCAGGTTGGTGCCGCCATATTCCGCC
>CAISYZ010000093.1 GCA_903889895.1 uncultured Verrucomicrobia subdivision 3 bacterium
ACACGTTGTCCGTGGCCGCAGAAGGCCAGGTCCAATCCTTCCAGATTGAACCCGCCACGGAACCAGGGGAGCGCCTCCAACTCGATCTTGTCCTCGCCGCCCCGCCCGCCTCCGCCTGACGTTCCCCTGAACCCACCAACCGCGAAAATGGCCCGTTTTACGGCATGTTTTGCCATATTTCTACTGACATTTACTGACTCAACTTCCGCGTGCTGGGTGTATTTCCCTGCATTTCACTCCCGACAGATTACGTCTTAACATGCTGATACTGCGTTAGATATACAGTCAACGCGCATTTCATTACCACCCCAACGGGGTTGCATCTCCGGTCGTTACGAGAGGATACAACCCTTTCCAGGGTTGTTCCCGTATTTGCCGGTGGCCCCAGGGTAGCTCGCCGGCTCGCAACCTTGGGCTGGGGGATGGAAACCCGTTGGGATTCCCTTTCCGCATCGGGCTGAAATGAAAATCAAATTCGACAGCAACCAGGATTTCCAGTTGGACGCCATCCGGTCGGTCGTGGACGTTTTTGCCGGCCAGCCGCCCATGCGGGCGTCGCTGCAATGGCAGAGCGACGTGTTCGCCGGCGAACTGCTCACGGAAATGGGCATCGGCAATTCGCTGGTGTTGAGCGACGACGCCATCCTGAACAACGTCCAAAAAATCCAGACGGAAAACGGGCTTGAGCCGGTGACGGAACTGGCGGGCCTGCATTTCTCCGTCGAGATGGAGACCGGCACCGGCAAGACCTATGTTTATTTGCGCACACTGTTTGAACTGAATGCGCGCTACGGCTGGAAAAAGTTCATCATCGTCGTGCCGAGCGTGGCGATTCGTGAAGGCGTGTTAAACACGATTGCGCTGACCAAAGAGCACTTTCAATCGCTCTACGGCAACGCGCCGCTGGATTCGTGGGTTTATGACTCGGCGCAGGTGTCCAAGCTGCGGCAGTTCTCCGCCAGCAACCAGATGCAGTTGATGGTGATGAATATTCAGGCGTTCGATAAAAGCAGCACCGTCATCCAGAACACCAAAGACCAGATGAACGGGCGTCGGCCCATCGAATTCATCCAGCACGCCCGGCCCGTGGTGGTCGTGGACGAGCCGCAAAATCTGGCCACCGAACTGCGGACGAAAGCCATCGAGAGTTTGAATCCACTCTGCACGCTGCGGTATTCCGCCACGCACAAAGATTATTTCAATCTCGTTTACCGGCTTGATCCGGTGAAAGCTTACGATCTGCGGCTGGTCAAGCGCATCGAGGTTGATTCGGTCGTGGACGGCGGCGATTTCAACCGGCCCTACATCGCGGTCAAATCCATCACCGCCACCAAGACGCGGATTTCCGCCAAGCTGGAAATTGATGTCGAAGGCACCAGCGGCTGCAAACGAAAAACCGTGACGGTGACGCAGGAAAGTGATTTGTTCGCGCTGTCCGGCGAACGCGAAAATTATCGCGGCTACGAGGTGGATTTGATTGATGCCGGCAATCAATATCTCCAGTTCAAGAACGGCGTGAGTCTGGCGACCGGCGTCACGCACGGCGGGCGGACGGATGACGTGTTGCGCATCCAGGTGCGGGAAACCATTCGCGAACATTTTGAAAAAGAACTGCGCATCGCGCAGTTGCCGCCGGATCAACGGATGAAGGTGTTGTCGCTGTTCTTCGTGGATCGCGTAGCGCACTACGCCGAGGCGGATGGAAAATTCCGGCAGTGGTTCACAGCGGAGTATCAGGAATTCGCCCGGCAGCCGCGCTATGCGTCCTTAAACCCGCTGGCAGTCGAGACGGTTCACAACGGTTATTTCGCCGTGGACAAGGGCAAACCCAAAGACAGCAGCGAAGGCCGCGCCACCAAGGCTGATGATGAAGCCTACAATCTCATCATGCGCGACAAGGAGCGGCTGTTGTCCATGACCGAGCCGCTGCGATTCATCTTCAGCCATTCGGCGCTGCGCGAAGGCTGGGATAATCCGAATGTGTTCCAGATTTGCACCCTGCGTGAAATCAGCACGGAACGCGAGCGGCGGCAGACCATCGGACGCGGCCTGCGTCTGCCCGTGCGCGAGAATGGCGAACGGTGCTTTGATCCGCTAATCAACCGGCTCACGGTGGTTGCCAGTGAGAGTTTCAAGGAATTTGCCAAGAAGTTGCAGGACGAGATGCAAAAGGAATGCGGCGTGAATTTCGAGAACCGCATCCTGAACAAGCGCGAGCGTCGCAAAGGCATCTTGAAAAAACAACGCCTCCTCGACCCGGATTTCCAGAATCTTTGGGACAAGATCAAGCGCAAGACCCGCTATGCCGTGAAATTTTCCACCGCTGATTTGGTTTCCCGCTGTGCCGGTGAGTTGCGGGAAATGCCGGAGATCAAATCGCCGTTCATCCGGCGGGAGAAACACGAATTGTTCATGACTCTGAAAGAAGGTGTGTTCGGCCAGGAGCGTTCCGCGCAAACTATCCGTGCGCCAGAATATCGCGCGCCGATACCGGATTTGCTTGGTCACCTGCAACGCGAGACGGAATTGACGCGCCCAACGCTGGCGGAAATCCTGCATCAATCCGACCGGCTCGGCGAGGTGACGCACAACCCGCAGCAATTTTTGGAACACGCCGTTGCCGCCATTCAAAAATCACTCCATGACCTGATGGTGCAAGGCATCGAATACGAGCGGATCGCCGATGCCGAGTGGGAAATGCACCGGCTGGAGATCGAGG
>CAISYZ010000094.1 GCA_903889895.1 uncultured Verrucomicrobia subdivision 3 bacterium
ACCGCCTTCACCGCCCCCCGCACCCCAGCCGAAACCAAGCTCGCCAGCCTCTGGCGCGAACTCCTCAACCTCCCCCAGGTCGGCATCCACGACAACTTCTTCGCCCTCGGCGGCCATTCCCTCCTCGCCGTCAGAATGGTCAATGAAATCAAGCACCGAATGGCTTTTGAACTGCCAATCCGGCTGGTATTTCAACATCCGACAATTCAAGAGCTGGCCAAAATTTTACCGGCGCAAAAAAATACCGAGCGCAAACCGGAACTGCTTCAGTTGCAACCCGGCACCTCCGGCCCGGAACTTTTTTTTCTCATTGACGAAGGCAGTCTGGGCCTGCTCAAGCTGGCGCATTTCTTGGACAAGGATTTGCGGTTGTTTGCGTCCATCGTGCCGATTCCCGAAACCACCTTGCGCGCGGCCACGAGAAAAGATTTTGCCGCCTTGCCGCTTATGGAAGAATGGGCTGCGAAACATGTCGCCTTAATCCGCAGCCGGCCCACCAATGGGCCAGTGCGGCTGGCGGGACATTGCTTTGGCGGGATGCTGGCGTTCGAAGTCGCGCGCCAATTGCAGACTGCCGGTGTTCCGGTGGAAGCGGTTTTGCTCCTCGACACGTGGATGACCATGCCAACATTCTGGGGCGAGAAAAAGGCGTGGTTGCAGGAACACGTCGGTAAGTTGGTGAAACAAGGTCCGCAATATCTCTGGCGCAAGAGCCGCCGGCGAATTGATTTGGAAAAGAAAGAACTGGCTTCACGGATAGACTTGGCCGTGCATGATGATTTCGACCTGCAAATTCCCTGGATCATCATCGCTCGGATTTACCGGCACGCCATGGACCATTACCAACCCAAGCCGCTGGCGAGCCGCGGAATTTTATTCATCTCCCAAGATGACTGGATGTCAAACGCCTTCCGTCCCAAGGACAATACCCTCGGAGCCAGCCGGGTTTTCACCGGCGGCGTGGAAGTGGTGGATGTGCCAGGCAATCATGTGACCGTCCTGAACGAGACGCACCTGCCAAAGCTTGCCGAACATTATAACCGGCACTTGAAAACCATCTGATAAGTGCGCGCCAGATGAGCCAATGGATCGAGACCTCCGAAATTCCGCAGCTGCAACTATCTGAAATCCATCTGTGGCGAGTCAATCTTGACCGCCCGCCAGATGAGGTCGGACGGATGGGGAAAATTCTGTCCGCCACCGAGCAAGAACAGGCGGCGCAATTTCATATCGCACGCGACCGGCGACGCTTTGTAATTCGCCGCGCCGTGCTCCGGCAAATATTGTCTTCGCATCTTGGCATCGCGCCAGCGGCGCTGGAGATTGATTCGGCAAATTTTCAAAAACCTAAAATCGCCGACCCGATAAATCCCCAAGACCTCCGCTTTAATTGCAGCCACTCCGCCGACTGGGCATTGATCGCCCTCGCGCGCGAACTGGAAGTGGGCGTGGATTTGGAACAGCATCAGCTTTTGCCCGACGCCGCCGAGTTGGCACAAAGATTTTTTTCCGACTACGAAATCAATGAACTCCGCCGTTTGCCGGCACCGCTCCAGCTACAAGGATTCTTCGACTGCTGGACGCGCAAGGAAGCCTTCGTGAAAGCCGTCGGGCTGGGCCTGACCTTTCCGCTTAACCGTTTTTCCGTCACGCTGGCACCCGACCAACCGGCGGCTCTGCTGGAGGTGACCAATGATCCGCGTGCGATGGAAAAGTGGTCGATACTTTCCCCCGCCTTTCTTGCCCATCATTCCACCGCGCTGGTCTTTGAGAAAGCGGCGTTGACCGTGAAATTTTTTGAGTGGGCTTTCCCGCCGCAAAGCATTTAGCTCCAACCAAACCGCGCCGCGCCAAATAAATTGAGTTGAATCCCGCGCAATTCCCGCTACTTCTTTGGCGTTGAAATGAAACCGACCGACCTGCGGGGCATCCTGCAATACATTCCGCAATTCCGCGAGAAGACCTTCGTCCTCGCGATTGACGGCGCCATCGTCACCGACGAAAACTTCGCCACGCTCCTGCTGGACGTGGCGGTGCTGCGGTCGTTGAACATCCGCGTCGTGCTCGTCCACGGTGCGTCGGCGCAAATCAAGCTGCTCGCGGAGAAGCAGGGCCTCACGCCGTCGAATGCCGACGGCTCCGGCATCACGGACGCGGCGACGTTGCAGGTGGCGATGGACGCGGCGAACCGGCTGACGCATGAAATTCTCGAAGGCCTTTCCGCGAACGATCTGCGGGCGGTCTGCCCCAACGCCATCATCGCCCATCCGCTCGGCATTCTTGGCGGCGTGGATCATCTTTTCACCGGCAAGGTGGAAAAGGTGGACGTGGAGCTTTTGCAAACGCTGCTCGCGCAGGGAATCATCCCGATCATCCCGCCGCTTGGTTTCGATGGCGATGGAAAGACTTACCGGGTGAATTCCGATTCCGTCGCGGTTTCCGTGGCCGAGGCTTTGAAGGCGACCAAATTAATTTTCGTCACCGCGTTGGATGGCATTCTCGTGCAAGGCCGGCTCATCCGGCAAATGTTGGTGGCCGATCTTGAATCAGTTTTGGCCATGCAGAGAAACGACATCGCACCGGAGCAACTTTCCAAGGCGCTGCACGCGGTGACCGCGTGCAAGGCCGGCGTGCCGCGCGTCCACGTCATCAACGGCAAAGTGGACGAAGGCTTGCTGGCGGAGGTGTTTTCCAACGAAGGCATCGGCACGCTGATCTACGCGAACGAATACCAGCAAATCCGGCGGGCGATGAAAAAAGACGTGCGGGCCATCCAGCTTTTGACCAAGCAAGGCGTGGATTCCTCCGAGCTGGTAAAGCGGACGCGGGCCATGATTGAAAAAAATTTGTCGGACTATTTCATTTTTGAAATTGATAAAAATCCCGTTGCGTGTGTGGCGCTGCACGTTTTTCCGGAGCAGAAAAAAGGCGAGCTGGCCTGCCTTTACGTGGGTTCATCAAACGAAAATCGCGGCATCGGCAAGAAGCTGATCCAGTTCATCGAAAACAAGGCGCGGGAGATGAACCTCGCGGAAATCTTCGCGCTCTCGACGCAGGCCTTCACTTATTTTCAATCCAAGGGCGGTTTCAGCGAAGGCACGCCGGATGACTTGCCACCCGCGCGGCGCGAGAAATACGATGCGAGCGGCCGGAACTCCAAGGTGCTGGTGAAAAAACTCGCCAAGCCGTGACCGATGCAAATGCGCGTTCTCATTTGGTTGATGAGCGCGGCGGTTGTGGCTTCCGGCTGCGCCAGCTTTCAATCCATGAACGAAAAAAAATTTCCGCCAGCGTGTCTGGTCGCCTGCCAGCGACTCGGCATCGCGCCGACGAAATACGTTTTGACCGTGAGCGTCGCGCACCAGACAGTTTCACTTTTTGCGGACGGCCAGTTCGCAAAAAGATTTCCGTGTTCCACCTCGCGCTTCGGCATCGGGCAGATTCTCGGCTCCAACCGCACACCGCTCGGTCTGCATCGCATCGCGGAAAAGATCGGCGGCGGCGAACCGGCGGGAACCGTTTTCCAGTCGCGCCAGATTGTCGGCCACACCTCGCAGCCGGAATTTGCCGCCGCCAAAATCACCACGCGCATTTTATGGCTCGAAGGCTTGGAACCCGGCTTCAACCAGGGCACCAACGTGGATTCGCACGAGCGCTACATTTACATCCACGGCACGGCGGATCAAAAGACCATCGGCCAGCCGGCCTCGTGCGGCTGCATCCATCTGGCCGATGCGGATTTGATTTCGCTTTTCGATCTGTTGCCGGCGGGCACGCTGGTTTGGATTGCGGAGCAGTAAACGCTTATCCAAAACGTCAGCCGGCTTAATACCTTTACCACCAGCCAAATCTTGCTTGCGGGATGGCAACCGAGGTTTAAGCTGCCTGCGTGTTAGCGCGCTGTGGCAAAATGTTCGTGGTGGCCGCGCTGGTTTTGATGACCGGCGCGCACTGGGCTGCGCTGCAAACCGTCGCGTGGACGACGATGCTGGCGGACAATCTTTGCCACGATTCGGTGGCGGAATCCGTTGCCAAAACTTTCGATGGCGAACATCCGTGCTGCCTGTGCAAGGCCATCGCCGCCGCCAAAAAGTCGGAGAAAAAAACCGAAGCGGTCTCGCCCACATTGAAAATAGAATACCCGCCGGTTGCAGAAAAACTGATTTTGCTCCCGCCCACGCAGTTTGAATTGCAGACGACGAAAAACTTTTTTGCCGATTTACTTTCTTCGCCCCCGCCGTTGCCGCCGCCCCGCAGTTCCTTCATTTGATTCCCGTTCCCGTTTTGCAAATTCGCGTCGTTTGACGTGAATCTTTTCCATTGGCTTTTTAACCGAGGGCGCACTGTCGCGTTCTCACAACCTTGTTTATTTTGAAAATGAAGAAACCAAAAAATTATCTGTTTGTGTTAGGTCTGGCTGCCACGCTGGCGGCCCGGGCACAGGAAAAATCCATCAGCGGAATCGCCGCTGGGCGGCGCGCTGAAAGTCACCGCCGGTTCGGTAAAAATCGGCGAGACCAACCAGCCGTTCAAATCGCAGCCCATCACGGCGGCGGCATTCAAGGATGCCTCGGCCAACGCGGAAAACTACGTTCAACTTGCTGGCGTGACGTTTGTCGCCGACAAGTTCGATAACTCTGGCACGGCGCAAGTGAAAGCGGACGACGGGACGGTCGTTTCACTGCTCGTCGGCAAAGGTGTTGCCGGTCGCGAAACGCCTAAAGGTAAAACGGACGTTTTTGGCGTGGTTGTCAAAAGCGGAGGTGACTGGAAGCTGGTCGCGGCGCGCTTTCTACCCGCGAATCGCAAAGCGGTGCAGGAACTCGCTACCAAGGCAACGTGTATGACGTGTCACAATCCTGACGCCCGCGTGGTCGCTGGCACGCCGCTGCTCGGGCCGCCGTATCGCGAGGTGGCGGCGAAATACCGCAACGATCCAGACGCCGCGAGCAAGTTGATTGCGCAAATGAAAACCGGCGGCCAAGGCAAGTGGGGGCAAGTGCCAATGCCACCGCTGGCAGCCGTGGTCCAGCCCGATGACATGCAAAAGCTCGCCGACTGGATTCTGGGCTACCGCTGGGACACGATTCTGGCCGAGTAAAATTCAACCATTCATCACCATGAAAAAATTATTTTCACTCGTTCTCGTCATGTCACTGTTCACTGCCATTGCCAAGGCGGACAACGGCACTAACGCGCCGGTCAAACCGTATCCGCTCAACCATTGTATCGTCTGCGGAATGCTCGTCAAAGGCCGCACTGATGCGTTCACGTTCGTTTACCACGGACAGGAAATCAAACTGTGCGACCAATCTGAAAAGCAAGAATTCGACAGTAATCCAGCAAAGTATCTGAAAAAATTGTCAAACGAAGCAGGCAAAAAACAACAAAACTCTAACGACTAAAAACAACCAATAAAAATGAAAAATAATAAACTAAATCAAATCGCCGGTTCCACCTGTTTGCTGGGACTGGTTTCCACCCTTGCAACCGTAATCGCGCCGAACGCAGCGCACGCCTGCGCCTGCGGCTGCGGCGTGTTCGATGTGGCCACCAGTTCCATGTTCCCGTCCGGCGAGGGCGGCATGGCGTTCGTTACTGACGACTACCAGGATCAAAACCGGAACTGGAGCAACAGTTCTCAGGCGCCGGCGGCGAACAACGGCGACAAGGAAATCCAGACGGATTTCGTCTCCGTGGGTTTGCAATACATGTTCAACCGCAGTTGGGGCGCGCAAATCGAGATTCCCTCCGCGTATCGCTCCTTCACGACGGTCAGTTCCGCGCCGGGCAATCCGGTGACCGCCATCCGCTGGTGGTCGCTGGGCGACATCCGGCTCAAGGGCATTTACACCGGCTTCTCGGAAGACCTGTCCAGCGGCATCACGTTCGGACTGAAATTGCCCACCGGCAGTTACACCCACGAAAACGCCTTCGGCGATGTGGACCGTGACTCGCAAATCGGCTCCGGCAGCACGGACATTTTGCTCGGCGGCTTTCATCGCGGCAACCTGAGCCAAAACTACAAGCTGGACTGGTTCGCGCAGGCGGAGGCGGACTTGCCGGTGCTGACGCAGGGCGACTACCGGCCGGGCTTCGAGCTGGATGCCGCCGCCGGCATTGACTACAAAGGCTGGTCGCTCGGCCGCGCCAGCATTTCGCCGATTGTGCAGGCCATTGTTTCCGAACGCACGGCGGACTACGGGGCAGCGGCCAATTCTCCCAACTCCGGCTACACGCGGATTCTGCTGTCGCCCGCCATTGAATTCCACCTGCATCCGGTGACGGTTTATGCGGACGTCGAATTGCCGGTTTTTGCCAACGTCAAAGGCAACCAGCTCGTCGCTCCGGCATTGTTCAAAGTCAGCCTGAGTTATATGTTTTAAAAATGTCGTCATCGCACCGACACCCGCCATCCTCCCGCCAACGGCAGGACGAGAAACTTTTTTTGTTTCTCGTCATCGCCCTCACTTTGGTGGCGGGCGTCGGCAGCTGGTTTGCCGCCGGCGCGTTGGCGCGCCACGACCGGCCGCACGACATCCTGCCGGACAAGGAGCGCTGGCTCGGCGACTTCGCTTTGGTTGATGAAGCTGGACGGACGGTCACGCGCGCGGAGCTGGCGGGAAAAATTCTTGCCGTCAGCTTTCTGTTCACAAGCTGCTCGCTGACCTGTCCGGAAGTCAGCAAACGCATGGCGGAAATCCAGCAGCTCACCGCCACCAATGACGACGTCCGCCTGTTGTCGCTGACAGTGGACCCGCGCACCGACACGCCGCCGGTGCTGGCCAAATGGGGCGAGCGCTTCGGTGCGGACACAAACCGCTGGTATTTTCTGACCGGCAGCAAGGCCGTCCTGCACGCCCTCATCGCCAAAAGTTTTCTCGCGCAGGACAACAGCGACCCATTTAATTCCATGCCCGGCAATTTCACCGGCACCGAACGCATCGCCGTTGTGGACAAGCATGGCCAGACGCGGATTTATTTCGACGGCCTGCGCGCCGGGACGCCCGCCGATGCGGTGGCGGAAATTGAAAAATTGCGCGCCGAAAAATAAACTGTGAACCGTGGCCAACCCAAAATGAAAAGCATAATTTTATTTTCCAGCTTGCTGCTGGCCATCGGCTGCAAACGCGAAGCGGCAATGCCGCCGGCTTCCACCTCGACCAACCAAACGTATTCCGCGCGCGGTGTGGTGCAGGCCATTTTGCCCGACCATCGCCATGTAACTATTAAGCACGAGGCGATTCCCGGCTATATGGCCGCGATGACGATGGATTTTACCGTGCGCGACACGAACGCGCTCGCCAGCCTCGCGCCCGGCGACGAAATTTCTTTCACGCTGGTTGTCACGGCGGACGACGACTGGATTGAAAACGCCCAGCGCACCGGCAAGACCGGCGCATCGACGCCGCCCGGCTGGAGCATTGTCGAACCGGAACTGGAAGTCGGCGACCTGCTGCCGGACGCGGAATTCACCAGCGAAAATGGCAGCCCGGTGAAGTTCTCAGATTTTCGCGGGCGCGCCGTGGCCTTCACTTTTTTCTTCACGAGCTGTCCGCTGCCGGAATACTGCCCGCGGATGAACCGGAATTTTTCTGTAGCACAGAAAATCCTTCTGACCGCCACCAATGCACCGGCGAACTGGCAGTTGCTTTCCATCTCATTTGATTCCGCCTTGGATTCGCCGCCGGTTTTACAAAGCTACGCCGGCTTTTATCGCGGCACGAACGCCGAACGCTGGCTGTTCGCCGTCGCGCCCACCAATACGCTCCGCGCGCTCGCGCCCAAGCTGGATTTCCGTTTCTGGCGCGAGAACGGCACGCTGTCGCACAACCTGCGCACGGTGGTTTTGGATGGCACGGGAAAAATCTTCAAACAATTTGACGGGAACGACTGGACGCCCGCGCAACTCGCCGATGCCCTCCGCGCGGCGGCCAAAACCAACGTGCCGTGAATGAAAATTGAATACATCACTTTTGCATTTTCCGCGCGGCGAAAATTTTCTAACCTGCCGCGTGCATCGCGACTCTCTCAAATCCGCCACGCGCATCGTGGTCAAGCTGGGCACCGGCGTCCTCACCGACAGCCGGAAGCTGATTGACCCGGCGCAGCTGGAGCAAATCGTCGCGCAGGTCGCCGCGTTGCGCAAGGCGGGCAAGGAAGTCGTAGTCGTCACCAGCGGCGCGGTCGGCGCCGGCATGGGCGCGCTCGGCTACCAAACGCGGCCGACGGATCTCGCGGAAAAACAGGCTTGCGCCGCTGTCGGCCAGACGCGGCTGATGGCCGTTTACGAAAAACTTTTTGCCGCGCACGGTCTCGTCGTCGCGCAGGTGTTGCTGACGCACGAAGATTTGGAACATCACGAACGGCATCTCAACGCGCGCAACACCTTGGTCACACTGCTCGGTCGCGGCGTCGTTCCCATCATCAACGAAAATGACGCGGTGTCGTTCACGGAAATTAAATTCGGCGACAACGACAAATTGTCAGCGCTCGTCGCGTCGTTGTTGCCGTCGGATTTATTGGTGATTCTGACGACGGTGGATGGCGTCATCGAAAACTTTGGGAAGAAAAATGCGCGGACGCTTTCGGTCATTGAAAAAATTGACGCGACGGTTCAAGACATGGCCGGCGGCACGACCAGCGAAACTGCCGTCGGCGGCATGAAGTCAAAAATCGATGCAGCGAAGATTGCCGTGCGTTCCGGCATTCCGCTCATCATCGCCTCCGGCCGCGACAAAAAAATTCTTGGTAAGATTTTGGATGGCGCGGATGAAGGAACTTTGTTCATCGCCAAGCCGAACAAGCTGCAAGGCCGCAAGCGCTGGATTGCGTTTTTTCATCATCCCAAAGGAACGTTATTCGTGGACGCTGGCGCAAAGCTGGCGTTGCGTGAAAAAGGCAAGAGCCTGCTACCGCCGGGCGTAGCGCGCTGTGAAGGCGAGTTTGCCAGTGGCGACGTGGTGCGGATTTGCGATTTGGATGGCACGGAATTCGCCCGCGGAATCGCCAAATTCAGTGCCGAAGAAATCCGCGCCAAAAAACTGGCGCGCGTGGAACTGGTGCACCGCGATGATTTGGTGATTTTATAATTTGCCACAGAGGCACAGAGCGGACAGAGAAAACTATTTTCAAAAACTCTGTGTTCTCTGTGACTCTGTGGCTGAATAATTTCCATGAAAAAACAACCGGCGATAATTGATTTGCTCAAGGTGATGGCGAAACTGCGTTCGCCCACCGGCTGTCCATGGGATCGCGAACAGTCGCACCTGACGCTGCGTCGGCATGCAATTGAGGAAGTTTATGAATTGATTGACGCCATCGAGGCGCGCGACGACATCGAAATGGCGGAAGAGCTGGGTGACTTGCTGTTGCAGGTGGTTTTTCACTGCCAACTCGCGCGCGAACGCGGCGCGTTTGATTTTGAAAAGGTCACACGGCATCTCGTGGACAAATTAATCCGCCGCCACCCGCACGTTTTTGGTAAGACGAAAGTCAAAAACGTGGACGAGGTCTGGGCAAACTGGGAGAAAATTAAGAAAGCCGAAAAGCACGGCACCAAGCACGCGCGTCATTCTGCGCTCGATGGAATCCCAAAGCATCTGCCCGCCTTGTTGCGCGCGGAAAAACTTTTGAAGAAGGCACGCAAAGCCAAAGTTCTTGCAGAAGGCCGCCGTTCAAAGCGCAAATTGACCAAGGCGACACTGGCGGAAGAATTATTTCAACTGGTCACCGCTGCCCAAGCAAACGATTGGTGTGCGGAAGAGCTTTTGGCTGGCGAAATCAAAAAACGCGAGCGTCTGTTTCGGCGATTGGAACAAGCCAGTTCGCCAAAAAACAAGGATTGACAGTTTTTTCATTTCTGGTTTAATGCCCAACCCTTTGCGGGGGAATAAATTTTATGTATGCCGTTTTAGAAACAGGTAGCAAACAGTATCGCGTCGTCACCGGCGACAAACTTGAAATCGAACGCCTTGAAGTCGAGGCGGGCAAGCCGGTCACGTTCGACCGCGTGCTGCTCGTCAACAACGACGGCAAGCTTTCCGTCGGCGCGCCCACCGTCACCGGTGCCACCGTCACGGCGGACGTCGTCGAGCACAAGCGCGGCGAGCACAAGCTGACGTTCAAGATGAAACGCCGCAAAGGCTACCACAAGACCATCGGCCATCGTCAGGAATTGACGGTCGTGAAAATCACCGCCATCAACGCATAATTTTAACCCACCACTTTTATGGCACATAAAAAAGGTCAAGGCAGCGTAAAGAACGGTCGCGACAGCGTCAGCAAACGGCTCGGCGTGAAGGCATTTGGCAGCGAAGTCGTCAGCGCCGGCAGCATCATTATCCGTCAGCGCGGCAGCAAATGGGTCGCCGGCGTGAACGTCGGCACCGGCAAGGACTGGACGCTCTTCGCGCTTAAGGACGGCACGGTGAAGTTCGACCAGAACGGCCGCCGCGTGAATATCGTTGCCGCCGCGAAGAACTAAACGGCCCAATTAATTTCAAGGCGAGGCTTCGCGCCTCGCCTTTTTTGTTTTTACGGATTGAGACGCTTCTGCTTTCCTCATTCCCACAACTTTCATGTTTATTGACGAAATCAAAATCTACGCGCAGGCCGGCCACGGTGGCAAAGGCTGCGTGGCATTCCATCGCGAGGCCTACATCACCAAGGGTGGCCCGAGCGGCGGCAATGGCGGCCGCGGCGGCAGCGTGATTTTGCAGGCCGACCACGACCTGAACAATCTCATCCAGCAGTATTACGTCCCGCGCCTCATCGCGCAGCCGGGCGAGGCGGGCATGGGCAAGGGCATGGACGGTCACGCGGGAAAAGATTTAATCATCAAAGTGCCGTGCGGCACGCTCGTGTGGCAGCTCGCGGACACCACGCCGCCGATTGAAAAGAAAATGAAGCGCGCGGATGACGACGAGGAAGAAGCCGACGACGAAAAACCGACGTTGAGCGTGACCGCCAGCCAGCGACCGGTCTTCCGCAGTTCGCGCGGTTTGTCGGCACTGGAAATTGATCTAAGCCAGGAAGGCGAATCGTCGCAGGACGCAGCAGACGACACCCGCAAAGGCACGCTCGTCGCCGACCTCACGACTCACGGACAACAATTTGTTTTGTGCAAAGGCGGTCGCGGCGGATTGGGCAACCGTAATTTTGCCACCGCGCGCCACCAGACACCGCGTTTCGCGCAGCCGGGCGAACCGGGCACCGAAGGCGAATATCTTTTGGAATTGCGCATCATGGCCGAGATCGGTCTGGTCGGTTATCCGAACGCCGGCAAGTCAACGCTGCTCACCGCAATTTCCCGTGCGCGCCCGAAGATTGCACCGTATCCGTTCACCACGCTGCATCCGCAAATTGGCATCCTCGAATACCCGGACTGGAAGCGCCTGACCGTTTGCGACGTGCCGGGATTGATCGAAGGCGCGCACAACAACGTCGGCCTCGGCCACGAATTTTTGCGCCACATCCAGCGCTGCAAAATTCTCGTGCTGCTGCTCGACATGGCCGGCACCGACAACCGCAAGCCGTGGGATGATTACAAGCAACTGCTGAAGGAACTGGAGCTTTATAATCCGGAACTGCTCGAAAAACAGCGGCTCGTGGTCGCCAATAAAATCGATGAGCCAGCGGCGGAAAAATATTTGAAGCAGTTCAAGACGAAGTTCAAAAAAATCAAAGTCCTGCCAATTTCTGCCGCGTTCGATCAAGGCTTGGAAAAATTCAAGCAGACCATCCGCGAAGCCGTGGAGTCGTTGGAAGCTTAAGCCAGCTCGAAAAACCGCATCACGGTGTCGCCGTGCTTGAGCATTTTCACCTCCGTCCACGGCGCGACGAGTTCCAGCGTGTCGCGCTTGGTGTGACCCAAAACAAATCGTCCGCCCGGCGCTAGGAGCTTCGGCAGGTTTTTGTCATCAAGCAATTGCTGGGCAAATGAAGTCGAACGACGGTTCACGTTTTTTTCGCCATAAGGCGGGTCCGCGAGAATCAAATCAAACTGCTTGCCGCTTTCCGCGAGTTGATTCATCGCCGGAAAAACATCCTGTGTGCGCGTTTCGAGGATGCCGCCGTAGCCTGCCGCCGCCGCGTTGCTGCGGATAAATTCCGCGTGGCGCTGTGACTTCTCGATGCACAAAACCGAAACCGCGCCCCGGCTCAAACATTCCAAGCTCAACGCGCCGCTGCCGGCGAACAACTCCAATACTTTGGCGTCAAGGATCCGCGCGCCGAGCGAATTGAAAACCGCTTGTTTGACCAGATCTGGCGTCGGACGGACATCCAGTCCTTTCGGGACTTTCAGAATCCGCCTCGCCGCTTCGCCACCGGTTATACGCATAAGCTAGTTAAATTGTTATACCGTGATTGGCCGAACTACGAATCAGTGCCGATGCAAAGATGCACCCATTCATCAAATCACGGTTATTGAAAAATCTCCGCGAAAAACGATTTCATGTCCGCCCACGAGCGTTTGTCCGCGCGCTCGTTGTATTTCGCGCCGGGCAGGCTGCCGTCGGCCATCGGCTGCGTGAAGCTATGCACCGCGCCGCCGTATTTGATCAGCCGCCAGTCCACACCGGCATCGCGCATTTCCTTTTCAAATGCCGCCAAATCTTCCGGTTTCTCGAATGGATCGTCTGCGCCGTGGCACACCAGCACTTTGCATTTAATGTTCTTGCCGTCCGTCGGCATCGGCGAATCCAGTCCGCCGTGGAAGCTGACAACGCCATTTAACTCCGCGCCGCTGCGCGCAAGTTCGATCACCGTCGTGCCACCGAAGCAATAGCCGATGGCGGCAACATGCTTCGTGTCTACAAGCGGATTTCTTTTCAACTCGTCCAGCCCCGCATTCACTCGCAAACGCAGCAGCGCACGATCGGTTTTATATTTTGTGGCTTCGGTGCCAGCTTCTTTGTAATTCTGCGGCCGAATGCCCTTGCCGTAAATATCCGCACAGAACGCGACATAGCCGAGGTTGGCGAGCATCACCGCGCGGTTTTCCTCGTAATCGGTCAGGCCCATCCATTGATGCACGACGAGCACGCCGGGCCGCGGAACGGAAAACGAATCGTCATAGGCGAGATAGCCTTCGAGCGTCGCGTCCCCTTGCTTGTATTCAAGCGTCTTGGTGACCAGTTTTGCTTCGGCGGAAATCGCGTAGGCCGCCACCAGCAACAAATTTAGTAATTGTTTCATGCCCCTACTTTAACCGGTTTCTCGCCCGTTGCCAATGGCTTGACACCTTTCGCGCGGCGCAGATGCTATCCGCGTGCAAACGCTCGAACCGCCCGACTCGCATCACCTCGACGCCGCCAGCGGCTGGCTAGGGCTGGGTTGCGCAGAGGATGCGCGCACAGAACTGGAGCAAATTTCCGCCGTGAATCAAATCCATGCCGCCGTGCTGGAAGTGCGCTGGACCTTGTGCGCGCATGAACGGCGCTGGAACGATGCGTTGAAAGTAGCCGAACTGGAATTAAAAATCGCGCCCGATGATTCCGCCGGCTGGCTACACCGCGCGTATGCGGTCCGGCGCGTGGCCGGCGGCGGCCTGCCGCAGGCGTGGGAGGCGCTGCTGCCGGCGGCAGGGAAATTTCCAGCGGAACCGGTCATCGCCTTCAACCTTTCCTGCTACGCCTGCCAATTGCAACAACTGGACATGGCGCGGACATGGCTGCAACGCGCCATCAACATCGGAAAAAAGGACGCCATCAAAAAAATGGCGCTGGCGGACGAAGACCTAGCGTCGTTGTGGAAGGAAATTGCAGAATTTTGAAAACCGCGAAGCCCATCTTGTCCGTCGCCAGCCTGCGCATCGAGCGCGGCGGCACGGTAATTTTGCACAAAGTGGGCTGGCACGTGCAGCACGGTGAACATTGGGTGATTCTCGGTGCGAACGGTTCTGGAAAAACATCTTTGCTCAGCGCGCTGACAGGCTATTTGATGCCGACGAGTGGCGAGATTTCCGTGCTTGGTGAAACTTACGGCGAATCCGACTGGCGTGAGCTGCGGAAACAAATCGGTCTCGTCAGTTCATCCATCCGGCAAATGATGTCCGACGCCGAAACGGCGCTGGAAACGGTGGCGAGCGGCAAAATCGCGATGATCGATTTCTGGGGACGGCTGAGTCGCACCGATAAAATCTCGGCGAAGCGGCTCCTGAAGCAAATTGAATGCGAATATCTCGCCGACCGCGAGTGGCGCGTCTTGTCGCAAGGTGAACGCCAGCGGGTTTTGATCGCCCGCGCGTTGATGGCGCAGCCGCGCGTGTTGATTCTCGACGAGCCGTGCGCCGGCCTTGACCCGGCGGCACGCGAACATTTCCTGCAATTTCTCCAGCGGCTTGGCCGACGGAAAAATTCGCCGACGCTGGTTTTGGTTACGCATCACGTCGAGGAAATCATGCCGGTGTTTTCACACGTTTTGGTTTTAAAAGACGGCGCGGTGCTGGCGGCGGGGAAAAAACAAACCGTGATGACGGCAGAAATTTTGTCGCGCGCATTTCACACGAAATTGCGGCTCAGGATCAAACGCGGACGTTATGCGATGGAAATCGGCAAACCAACGACTGCGCGCCGGGTGGTTTAGAAAAGATTGTTCGCCGGGCGGGCGAGAAGCGACATCAGCTTTTTCACCTCGGGCGGAAGATTTTTGCCGTTGTAAACCCTCACCTGCCACGCGTTATCCGCCAGCGTTTGCACCACGAAACGATCACCGGCGGGCGGCAGTTGCGCGTGGTCGTCCGGCAACTGCTCCAGCAACGCGGCGAGCGCTTGCCAATCATCGGCGGCCAGCCCACGCACGGGGCCGCTGCGCGCATCGGTGTTGGAAACAAAATAAGTGCGCCAGCTGCCGTTCGTGGCCACCTCGGCAGCGGATACCTGGATGTGATACGCCAACTGCGCACGTTGCACGGGAGTCATGGCCGTCACGGCGGCGACCTCCACTTCGTTTTGCACGCGGCTAACAATCAGCTTCAACTCCGCACCGGCGAGTGCCGGACTGGTGGCGGGCCGTTCCTGCCACGGTTTAACCCAATTGGCATAGTCGGCGGACGAATCGTCAGCCCGCGCAGCCAGCACGGCCGCAAAAAAAACCGCCGCCAGCACGCGGCGGGCAGCGCACGGCCAAAAATATTTTCCGAGAAGTCTCATGCTAGGGACATTGCTACTGCTGTCGCCGGTTGTCGAGCAAAAGTTGGACGGCGGGCGCGCCCATCAGGCTGCCGGTGGATTTTTGGCCCAGCCGAAAAGGTTCTTGGCCTTGATCAGCTCAAAAATTTGCGGTGGCACGAACTTGGCGATGGATTCGTCGCCAGCTTGGATTTTCGCAAGCAATTCGCCGGAGTAAACCTTCAGCATCTCGGCGTTGTAGCCGGTGATGTTCTCGATGAACTTGTTTTCCACGAGGTGCGCGTAGAGGTGGCGCTGGTGCGGCGCGACCTCCATGTTCTCAACCGTGGAGAGCTTGCCGGTCTTTTTGTCCAGTGACGGATAGACGTAGAGCTTCGCGCCGTTTTTGAAAAGCTGGCCGAGCGATTCCATCAGGCCGCCGGGCAGGTCGGTGTAAAACTTTTCGTCGAACACGTCGCGCAACCGCACAAGGCCGATAGGCAGGCCGATGGGCTTTTGTGTGTGGCGCGACAGATACGTCACGAGCCGGTGGTAACGGAGAAAATTGGAAATCAGCACCGGCTTGCCCAGTGCGCCGAGCGTGTCCACGCGGTCGAGGAAGTCGCGGTGGTCAATCGCGTCGCCGACCTGCAACTGGCGCAGCGTCATCTCGAACATCGTCACCGGCGGCTCGCCTTGCAGCGCGGGCTCCTGCACAAACATTTCCTGCGCGCGCTCCAACATGTCGAGCATCGGATTCGTGAGCGGACGGAAACTGCCGCGCTCAATCAGCACCGGCTTTTTGTAAAGCAGCTCGCTGGGGATGACGCTCTCGCCGGCGGCGGTGAACATCGCCGCCTCGGTCAGCCATTGCTGGACGAGCTGCAACGCCATCAGCCGGTTGTCCACACCCGCGAAGGCCGGGCCGGAAAACTTGATCATGTCCACCTCGATGCGCTGCCACGACAGCGAATCGAGCAACGAACCGATGAGCCGCTCGGGTTCGACGTGCTGGTAAAACGCGCCGTGAATCAAATTAACGCCAAGCGTGCCGATGGCCTCCTGCTGCCGCGCCGTTTCCCAATCGAGCATCCGCGCGTGGATGATGATGGTGGACGGTTCGCTGCGCGGGAGGTTTTGGAACTTGATGCCGAGCCAGCCGTTGCCGCCTTCCTCGCCGGCTTTGGAAATGTGTTTGGTCGTGACGGTGTTGGCAAAGGCGAAAAATGTGCGGCGGTCGCCAATGCTTTTGTCGAGCCGCTGGAGCAGCAAATCGAATTCGCGGTCCAACATGGACTGCAGGCGCTTGCGGCTGACGTAACGGTCGCTCGCGCCGTAAATCGCGTCGCTCACGGCCATGTCGTAGGCGGAGATGGTTTTGGCAACAGTGCCGGACGCCTTGCCAACGTGGAAAAACCAGCGCGCAACGTCCTGCCCGGCGCCAATTTCGGCAAAGGTGCCGTAGCGTTTGGCGTCGAGATTGATTTGGAGGGCCTTCTGGCCGGTGCCAAGTTTTTCCATGCGTAATTCCTTGCAGTTGACGATACACAAAATCCGACACGAGTCCAACAAGATGCTTTGCCCTTTTCGGGCGCGATTCCTGTGCTACAATTTTCTTCATGTATCGCACGCAGGATTTACATGTTAAGGAAATTGTGCCGCTGCTCTCGCCGCGCGCACTGAAAGCGCTCTCGCCCACACCGGAAAGCGTGAACGACTTCGTGGCGCAGTCGCGCGAACGCGTCATCCGCATCCTCAACCGCGAGGATTCGCGCCTGCTCGTGGTCATCGGGCCGTGCTCGATTCATGACGAAAAATCCGCGCTGGAATACGCCACACGCCTCGCGCAGCTGCAAAAGGAACTGGCGGACAAAATGGAAATCGTGATGCGCGTTTATTTTGAGAAGCCGCGCACGACGATTGGTTGGAAAGGTCTGGTCAACGACCCGCACCTCGACGGCTCGCAGGACATCGAAACCGGTTTGAAAATCGCGCGCAAGCTGCTGCTGCAAATCAACGGAATGGGCCTGCCGGCGGCGACGGAATTTCTCGACCCGATTGTGCCACAATACATTGCCGACCTCATCACCTGGGCGGCCATCGGCGCGCGCACCACGGAATCGCAAACGCATCGCGAGATGGCGAGCGGTTTGTCCATGCCGGTCGGCTTGAAGAACGCGACGGACGGCAGTTTGCAGGTAGCGATTGACGCGATGGGCGCGACGCGGCACGCGCATAGTTTTCTCGGCTTGAACGAGGACGGCGTGACGAGCATCGTCCGCACGAATGGCAATCCCAACGCGCACGTCGTGCTGCGCGGCGGTCGCGCGATGACGAATTATGACGCGGCGAGCATCGCGGCGGCGGAGCAAAAGCTGGCCGCCGAAAAATTGCCGCCGGTGCTGATGGTGGATTGCAGCCACGCGAATTCAGAAAAGAAATTTGCGAAGCAGGAAGATGTTTGGCACAGCGTCATCGAACAACGCGTGGCCGGCACGAAATCGCTCATCGGCCTGATGGTAGAAAGCCACATCAACGAAGGCAACCAGCCGATTCCGAAGAATATTTCCGAGCTGCGCTACGGCGTGAGTATCACGGATTCTTGCATCGGTTGGGAAGCCACCGAGCGGATGCTGCGCTGGGGCCACGCCAAACTGGCGTAAAGCGGCGCGCGGTCAACGCGCCCGCTCACTTCATCACGGCCAGTTCCAAGCGTAAGGAAAGCGCAGGCGGTAGAACTGGGAATTGTAATAGACGGGCGTCACGGTCACAACATTCGTGGAAGGCACGCCCGGGTAAATCGAGCCGTTGCCGCCATATCCGCCCGGATAAAATGGAAGCTGCGGCGCCACTACATAAATGGATTGCGTGGGGGCTAGGCTGTTGAAATTGGTAACGGAGGACCAGCCGCCAAGCGCCAGATTGGTGCAGCCATCCAAGAATCCGTTCAGGCCCACCGGCACATTGACCAAATCCAACCGATTGCTGCCATTGACCTGCGAAAGGCCGGCCACCTGCACCGGCGAGATGAGTTGCTGCACCGTATCGGCGAGGACTTCGTGCATCTTGGCCGTGGGGTCGGTGGAATCCCAAAAAATGAAGTTGGCACCGAGGCCGTTGTTGGTGGTCTCTGTGCTGTTATAATAGGTTTGGGCATCAATGGGCTGCCCCGAGGAAGTCGCGTTGGTCAGGCCATAATAAGCGGCGTTGGTAATCACATTGTCGAGCAGAGCAAAGACGTTCGGAACATAAATGGTCAGACCGGGGCAGGCTGTTTGGGCCCGACTAACGGTGGCGAGCAGGTTCGTGTTAAAATAATTGACCCGGGCGCGCACGAAGTTTTTCACGGTTGTAGAAATCGTCTGGTTAAAGGCCGGAATTTCGGTTATGTCCACGGTGTTTGGCAGAATCAAAGTGCGGACGCCCTTGGCGTAAAGGTTGGTAATGATGTTGTAATGATTATTTAGCGAAGAAGTGATTGCGTTATTCCAAGCGCTGTAGGGAAGAGGGCTAAAATTATCAAGATTATTATTATACATGAAGTCAACAAAATCAGAATCACCAGCCCAAACGACAAACAAATCTTTGGCAACATCTCCAGGTGCCGTAAAATGAGTCACGTTGGTAGCCATGGGACCACTGTCATGGCTGTAGTAAGACCAGTTGTTACTAATGCCAATCCCTTGGCGTTGGGCCAAGACTTCCACCCAAACTCGACCGTTAGAATAGCGCTTGCCGTAATATTGTTTTCCCGGAAAGGCATTGTTGGTCGTGGTGCACATGCCGTCGCCGAAAACATAGAGAGAGTTAAAGGCCGAAGCGGTCGAGCAAATGACCGAGGCAACCAATAAAATCATCCAAAAACAGGACTTTTTCATGCAGCTTAATCTATCGGGTCGCCCATTGGTGTAAAGGTAAAAAACGGCTCCTACTATTTGCTGGCCGACTGGGCAGCGACCGATAAGCTGGTGCCGCAAATGCAACTCGCAGCCGACCGATGAATTGTCCGTGACTGGTGAAAAATATGAACTGCCGCGTTTATCATATAGTGGTGCTGGCCTTGGTGGGCCTGGCCGCCGGGAACGCTTGGGCTTCCGGCTTCCAGTTGGCGGATCAGGACGCCGCCGCCACCGCTCGCGGCGAAGCGTTCGTGGCCACCGCCGACAATGCCTCGGCAATCTATTACAACCCGGCAGGCATCACGCAGCTTTCCAGCAATAATGTTCGCTCGGGGATTTACGGCATCTACCTCAAACCCACCTTTCGCCCGCCCGTCGACCAGGCGAACAGCGGCCAAACTTATCAAATCAGCAAAAACTTTGCAGCCGTGCCGCAGTTCTTCGCCACGCACACGTTGAAAAGTCTGCCGTTGAGCTTTGGGGTCGGGGTTTATGCACCCTATGGCGGCAGCATCACGTGGCCGGACGATACCGGCTTCCGCGCAGTCGCCACCAAAGGCTCGCTCACCTACCTGCGCGTCAATCCGGTGGTGGCGTATCAGGTGCTGCCCTCGCTTTCGATTGGTGCCGGCGTGATGGTGGACTACGCGCACATTGATTTGGAGCAGGGGTTGCGTTCCATCGCCACACCAGTCAATTTCTTTCAATTTTCCGGTCAAGGTTTTAGCGTCGGATATAATGCTGGTATTCGCTGGCAACCGTTGGAACAACTTTCATTCGGTGCAACTTTTCGCAGCTCAAACCCTATCTATTTTGGAGGCCAGACCGACTTTGAGCGAATTCCAATTATTCCCGCCGGCGGACGCAACGCTCACATGAATCTGACTTTTCCGCTGACCGCAGCGGTGGGTGTTTCCTATCGCCCGACCCCAAAATGGAATTTGGAATTGGATGCGGACTACACGGACTGGAACAGTTTCAATAAAACCAGCATCCAGCAGCAAACGCCGGTGCCTCATCCCTTCGATCCAACCGGCAAAGTTCCGGTGACGCTCGACTGGCAGGGCAGTTGGATGTATGAATTCGGCGTGACGCGCTACTTCGACAACGGCTGGCGGGTCAGCGCCGGCTACGTCTTCAGCCAGAATTCCGTGCCGAACGCCTATTACACGCCGCTGGCAGCGGATCTGGACCGGCATTTTTTCAGCGTGGGCACCGGCTATCAGGGCGGCCGCTACAGTCTGGACGTGGCCTACCAAGTGGGCTACGGCCCGCCGCACACCGTCACCGGCAGCGCGCCGTCATCCACGCCCGCCCAATATGCCGGCCAGACGGCCAACGGCACCTATGCCTTCTTCAGCCAGGCCGTCCTGCTGACGGTCGGCCTGCGGTTTTAAGCGTAACAATCGCGTTGTTTTGGCGGGCTGGATGTTCCATGCTCACCGCGAGATGATTCCGGTTGTTCCAACCAGCAGCCACACCCACAGCCTCGGCGCGCAGGGAATTTCCAGCCCGCCGACCAAAAAGCGTTCGCTGCCGGCAAATCCGGCCACGGCGGACGACTTGGTTTTTTTTCAAACGGCGGACGGCCTGACCGTGGAAGGAACTCCGGTTCAGTTCAGCCGGCACAGCGTCGTCTGGGAACTCTACAATCCCGGCCTCGCCCCCCGGCTTTCAGAGACGCTCGACCCGTTCAAAATCGTTTTCCAAGGCCGCACAATTTATGCCGGCCGCGCGGTCGTCAACAACCTCGTGGACGCGGGAGCCAAGACCGTGTGCGACGCGACGCTGGATGAGGCGAACTGGGCGGGGCTCGATTTTTCCGCGCCGTTGGCGGATGGGCAGTTGGCACAAGCCTACAGGGATTTTCTTGGCGAGTGGCAGAAATTTTACCAGGTATCCCCGGCGTTCAAACTCATCATCACCGACCTGCAAAAATTTCTCGCCGACCTGCGGCTCTGGCTGGAGCAGGCAGAACTGGGCCTGCGCGACGTGCCCGCGAACAACCGGCCCGGTCTGGAACAAAAAATCGCCGGCGAACTCGGCCCGATCATCCTGCCGCAGCTCACGCAATTTTTTGAAAAATTTGAAGACTGCCTGCGCGCCGGCCCGCCGGCATTGCTGCCGGTGCACCAAGCCTTCGCCCGCCGCCAGTTGCACCCGCTGCTGCTGTGTTCGCCGTTTCTTTACCGCTGTTTCGCCAAGCCGCTGGGCTACGCCGGAGATTACGAAATGGTGAACATGATGCTGCGCAACCCAATGGAAGGGGCGTCGCTATATGCCAAAATCATTAACCTCTGGTTCGTCCGGCAGCCGCCCGCCGAGGCACACCGCAACCGCATCCGGTGGTTGGTGCGGCAGTTGCAGGATGCCGCCACACGCGCGGCAGCGCAGAACCGGCCCGCGAGGATTTTGAGCGTGGGCTGTGGCCCGGCACACGAGGTGCGTCAGTTTTTACAGGAAAGCCACCTCGCCGACCGCACACATTTTACGCTGCTGGATTTCAGCGAGGAGACGCTGGCACATTGCCAGGTGGAGGCGGAGGCGGCGCGGTCAAAATTCAACCGGCTCACGCAGTTCAAGTTTGTAAAAAAATCCGTGCAGCAGATTGTCCGCGAATCCGCCCGCAGCGGCGAAGCTGCCGCCGGAAAATATGATTTGGTTTATTGCGCCGGGCTGTTCGATTATTTAAACGACGCCCTGTGCCAGAATTTGACGGATATTTTTTACAGCTGGCTGACGCCCGGCGGAACACTGTTGACCACCAACGTGGACGACAGCAACCCACGCCGACTCACGATGGAGCACATCATGGCGTGGCATCTGGTCTACCGGCGCGGCGCAGATATGCTGGCATTAAAACCGGCGGCGGCCCCCAAAGATTTGTGTTCCGTCAAAGCGGATGCCACCAGCGTGAACCTGTATTTTGAAGCGCATAAACCGGAATGAATAAGTTTTATTCCAACACCGATCCGGCCATCGTCACGGCATTCCAAGCTTACGAAGCGCAGCAGCGCATCAGTAACACCAAGGTCGGCTGCGCGTTGGTGGTGACGTTGATGCCGCTCGGCAGCACTGCGGATTATTTTATTTACCACGACATGCTGGTGCCATTCTTTTGGCTGCGGCTGTTGTGCTCGGCCATCGCCGGCGCCATTTGGGCGTTTCTCTACACCGAAAAAGGCCGGCGGATGAGCCGATGGCTTGGCGTCGTGGTGCCGCTGCTGCCGGTGGCGTTTCTTGCGGGGATGATTGCTGTCACGGACGGGTTCGCCTCGACTTATTATGCCGCGCTAAACCTCGTCCTGCTCGCGGTCGGCGCAGTGCTGCACTGGACTTTGGCCGAAAGCATCGTGGCCGTGGTGCTGGTGCTGATGATGTATATCGGCGTGGGCATCGGGCACGGAAATTTTCCGCCGGTGTCGGTGATGTTCAACAATTTTTATTTTATCGCGCTGATGGACATCATCGTCGTGGTGGGCACTTATTTTCAAAGCCGCCAGCGTTTCCGGGAATTTGTTTTGCGCCACGAACTCGACATCAACCGCAAAGCACTCGAAGCCAGCCTCATTCAACTCAAGGAAAACGAGGCGCAGCTCGTGCAGTCCGAGAAGCTCGCGTCACTCGGCCGCATGAGCGCGGGCATGATTCACGAAATTAACAACCCACTCAACTACGCCAAGGCTGGGCTAGAAATGTTGCGCGACAAGGAAAAGCATCTCGCGACGGCGCAGCAAGCGGATTACCTCGACATCCTGAAGGACGTCGAGGACGGCGTAAACCGCGTGAAAACCATCGTGTCGGATTTGCGGATGTTCACGCACCCGGACACGGAGATGCGCGACGCCGTGACTGTGAAGGAAGTGCTCGTCGCCGCCCACCGATTTTTGAACAATGAGTGCGCGGGGAAAGTGGAGTTTGAAGAAGATTATCCGGCGGACCAAATTATCTGGGGCAACAAGAACAAGCTCATTCACGTCTTCACCAACCTGCTGCAAAATTCACTGGACGCGCTGAAAAATAAAACCTTCACCGACGAGAAGCCCGTCATCCGCATCACGGGCCGCACCGAAAACGGCGCCAGTTTTATTTCTGTCCGCGACAATGGTCCCGGCATCGCTGCTGAGCATCTGGACAAGATTTACGACCCATTTTTCACTACCAAGGATGTGGGCGAAGGCATGGGGCTCGGCCTGAGCATCGTTTACCGCATCGTGCGCGAGGCGAAGGGGAAAATTTTGGTCAAAACCGAACCGGAGAAATTCTGCGAGTTCACTCTGGAATTTCCCACCGGCGAAACCATCGAGGCTTGAATCATGGATAATACATTCGACTTCAAAAAATTCGCCATCCTCTACGTGGACGACGAAGAAATGTCGCGGAAATATTTCACGCGCGCCTTCGGCGAACTCTTCCGCATCTACACCGCCGGCAACGCGCGCGACGGCCTGAAGATTATCCAGGAAAAAGGCGCGGAAATCGCCATCCTGATGACCGACCAGCGGATGCCCGGGGAAAAGGGCGTCTGGCTGCTGGAACAAACGCGCGAGTTGCGGCCCACCATCCTGCGCATCCTCGTCACCGCGTTCACGGATATGGACGCCGCCATCGCCGCGATTAATAGCGGCGCAATTTACAAATATATTTCCAAACCGTGGGACAAAATGCAGCTGGAACTCGAGCTGAAACAGGCGCTGGAATTTTTCATGCTCCAGCAGGAGCGCGAGGAACTGCTCAAGGAACGCAGCGCCCTGTTGCGCGAGCGGATGATTGCCAACCGCATCGGTAGCCTCGGCCTCGTCGCCGCCGGCCTGAGCCAGCACATACGCAACTCCATGGTGGCGGTGAAAACTTTTCTCGACCTGCTCGAAGAACAAAAGGACGGCGGCAGCCTGCGCGACCCGGATTTGCTGCGCAGCGTTCGCGCGGACATCGAGAAAATTGTCGGGCTGCTAACCGATTTGCGCATTGTCTCGACCAATCCCGCGGACGCCGCGTTCAGCAGCGAGGTCAATCCCCGGACAGCACTCGCCGGAATTTTGACGGAGCTGCAACCAGCTTTCTCAGCGCGGCGCATCGAAGTGGAAAATCAAATCCCGGAAACGCTGCCAGCACTGCATGTGGACAGCCCAAAATTCAAGCGACTGTTCGAGCTGCTGCTGCAAGACGAACTGGCCATGCTGCCTGCTGGCAGCCGCCTCCAACTCGCCGCCACCGAAGCCACGGTCAACGGCCGGGCCGGCCTCGCGTTCACCATCGCCGACAACGGCCCGGCACTGCCACAAGACACGCTCAACCTTGTGCTCGACCCGTTTGCCACCAAGGGCAAGCCCTCGGAATATGGCATCAACCTGATGATCTGCCTGTTCATCGTCCACCACCACGGCGGCGTGATTGAGGTGCAAAGCGGGCCGGCGGGCGGCAACACCTTCACCATCCGTCTGCCATTGCAACCGGAAAAAACGGCCTAGATAACTTCTTTTCAACTGGATCACCCTTTGGCTGACGGCCCAAAAGTGCACGTGCAGAAGTCAAGATTCCATTGACCTTTCGCCCGTTTCCGTGAAGTATGAATTCCGCAACGGCACCATGAATAACCATTATCAGCTTCAGCTTCGCGCACCATGAAGACGATTCTGGTTTTGTCGCCCCATCCCGATTTCGTCGAGGCGGTTCGCACGAGTTTGAACCCCGAGGCCTACCGCATTGTTCACCGCCTCAGCGTGGACGAGGCCGAGCCGCTTGTAGCCCATGGTTTGGCCGGCGTCATCATCCTGGACGCCAATCTAACCGGCGTGGAAAGCATTTGGAACATTGAACATCTGCGCCGACGCGACAAAAAAACTCCCATCATCGCCTTCACCGAATTCACGCAGGCTGACTGGGAAGAAGAAGCCTTTTTGCGCGGCGTCACACACGTCCTGACCAAGCCCGTCCGGCAACGGCTGCTGAATGCCGTGCTGGAAAGAACCGCCACGACGACGCCCACGCCCGCGCCGGTTGCGGAAGTGCCGTCCGGCAACACCGATTTATTAAAACGCATCGCAGCCGAACCGGCCGCGATCGGGCATTACGTCAACGCAGCGCAAACGCTGGACGTGCTGAAGGATTTTTCGCCCATACTCACCCATTCGCTGGACGCGGAGGCGATGCTGAACAAGTTCCTGCAGTTTCTCCGCGAAATTTTGAGCGTCAACCGCGCGGCGATTTTCCTGAACCGGCCCGGCGTGCCGCTCAACGGCGGTAACGCGCCAGAAAATTTTCGGCGGCTGCACTCGGCGGCGGCCATCGGCTTGTCGAACGGGCTGCTGGAACATTTTGAGCTGTCACTCGACTCCGGCCTCGGCGCGCTGGTGAGCCGGCTCGGCCGCATCCTCCGCCGCGACAGCGCGGAGGTGCGCGCGGACAACGTGGCGCAAAAGGAGTTTGAACTGCTCGGTGCGCATGTAGCCGTGCCGATATTGAGCCACGACAGCATCATCGGCGTGGCCACTTTTGACGGGCGCGTGACCGGTGAGCCGCTGGTGAACGTGGAGTTGGAACTGATTTTCCACCTACTCGAACAGGTTGGACTGGCGTTGCGCAACATCTGGCTGCACGACCAGCTGGTTGGCAATCACGAGATGATGACTGATGTGTTGCGCGAGTTGAACAACGCCTGCATCGTTGTGGATCGCGACCTGAAGGTGCTCCACGCCAACAAGGCGGCGCGGCGGTATTTCGGGCGGAAGAATGAGCGCACGGGCAATCTTGAATTCAGCGACCTGCCGCCCGCGCTCGGCACCAAGATTTATCAGGTGCTCAAGACTGGCGCGGCACTGGAACCGTTTCGTTACGAGCCGGAAAATGCCTCCGGCGTCGCCTACAAGGTCAGCGTGCTGGCGTTTCAGCACGGCAACTCTTCCGTGCCGGTCTCGGTTCTGCTCACCGCCGAGGATTTGACCGAAAGCGAGCAGTTGAGCCGTCTGGAAGTCGAGGCTTCACGGCTGCGCCTCATTAAATCAATGTCCTACCGGTTGGTGAATGAAATCGGCAATGCAATCGTGCCGTTGTCAACGCACCACCAGTTGCTCAACGAAAGTTTCAACGACCCTGATTTCCGCAAGTCGCTCGACGGCGCGCTCGGCGAGAGCATCAAACGCATCATGCGCCTCAATAATCAGATGCGGTTCCTCGCCCGCGAAGGCCAGTTTGACCAGGAAACTTTTGCCGTGCGCAAGCTCGTCGAAGAGGCTTTTGCGGAAGCAACCCGCCACCAGCCTCACGGCAGTGCGCAGTTACATTTGGAAAACGCCGACCCATTGCAAACCATAGTCGGTGACCGCGCCGCGCTGAAACACGCGTTGGCGGAAATCATGCTAAACGCCCTGCAGTCCAATCCCGCCGGCACCAAGATTGAGGTGCGGCTGCTGGCCGTCGGTGGCAATGGCGACCGCACCCTCACGATTGAGGTTCGCGACAACGGTGGCGGCTTCAGCGCAGAAACGGCCCGGAAAGTGCCCGCGCCGTTTTTCACGACCCGGAACGTAGGGCTGGGCCTCGGCCTGACCGTGAGCCAGAAAATCATTGAGACGCATCACGGCCGACTGGAAGTCGTCGCTTCCCCATCCGGCCTCGTGCGGGTTTCCTTACCCATGGGCACGCCGATGACCAGTTGATCTGGTTATAATTTGAAACGAAAAAACCCGCCGGAAAATTCCGGCGGGTTTATTTTGAAAGTCGGCAGACTAGGCACCGTTGTCGCCAATGGCTTCCACGGGGCAGCCTTCCTTGGCTTCTTTGCAGCGCGTTTCTTCGTCCGGCGAGGCGGGTTGCTTGTAAACGAAGGTGTAACCGCCGTCCTCGTTGCGCTTGAAATTGTCCGGGGCCGTTTCGCGGCACAGGTCGCAATCAATGCACTGGTTGTCAACGAAGTATTTGCCGGGGGCGTTTTCGGGATATTTGTTTGCTACGTCAGCCATAATGTTATTAAAAAGTTAGGAGAAAAGAATGGCTCCGCAACGTCCGGTTGGCAAGCAAGATTTCTGCAGCCCGGCAATTAAAACTTTCCTTGAAGTTGAGAATAAGTATTCTGCGCGCATGGAAAGAGGCTTGCAACGTAATACCAAAATCGTCTCAACGCTCGGCCCGGCCACGGACTCCGCCGAAATGATCGGCAAGCTGATCGATGCTGGCGTAAACATCTTCCGCTTGAACATGTCCCATGCGCCGCACGACTGGGTGCGCCGCGTGTTCGCCGACATCCGTGCTGAGTCCGCCAAACGCGGGCGCCACTCCGGCATCCTGATGGATACGCAGGGCCCGGCCATCCGCACCGGCGATTTGAGCGTGCCATTGGATTTGAAGCCGGGGCAAAAATTTACGCTCACCGTGCGCGGCGAAAAATCCGAGGAAGAACATTCCGTGGACGTGAACTACGAGAATTTCATCAATGACATCAGTGTCGGTGACGTGGTGCTCATGGACAATGGTGCCATTGAGATGAAGGTGCTCGCCAAAAACGGTAACAAGGTCGAATGCGAAGTGCTCACCGCAGGCAAGCTTGGCAGCCGCCGCCACATCAATCTGCCCGGCGTCAAAGTCAGTCTCCCTGCGCTCACCGCCAAGGACATTAAGGACGTGAAACTCGGTCTGGAGCTGGGCGTGGATTTTATCGCGCTCTCGTTCGTGCGCGAGGCGCGTGACCTGCTCCAGCTCCGCGAATTGTTTGGCGAGAACGGGCCGCATCCCTTCGTAATCGCCAAAATCGAGGATCAGGAGGCGATTAAAAATCTGGAAGCCATCGTGCGTGAGGCTGACGGCATCATGGTGGCGCGCGGTGATTTGGGCATAGAGATTCCGTATTACGAATTACCCATTGTCCAGCGCCGCATCGTGAAGACCTGCCTGCGCATCGGCCGGCCGGTCATCGTCGCCACGCACATGCTGGAAAGCATGATTAATTCGCCGATGCCAACCCGCGCCGAGGTTACGGACGTGGCCAACGCGATTTTCGAAGAAGCTGACGCCATCATGTTGAGCGGCGAAACCACCGTCGGCAAATACCCGCTAAAGTGCATCGAAGTGTTCGACAAAATCGCCAAGCGCATCGAACGCAGCGGCAGCGCGCAGTTCCACGAGGCGGCGGAACTCATCAACGCGCGGCAGAAGCTCGTCAAGAGCGCCGTCGTGATGGCAAACGAACTCAAGGCGGCTGCGATCATTTCCTACACGCGGCACGGCCACATGGCGCGCTACGCTGGCTGGATGCGCCCGCGCTATTCGCCAGTCTTTGCGATGTGCGACAACGAACGGTCTGCCAATGAGCTTACCCTGAGCTGGGGCGTCACGCCTTTCGTCATGGAATTTGATTTCATCCAGCCACAAAACACGATTGAAAACGGCCTGAAGCAGTTGCTTGCCAAAGGTTATCTCGCCCAAGGCGACACCGTGGTCATCATCGGTGCGATTTCCGTCGGCACCGAAATCGTGGATGCCGTGCAGATGCGGACGGTGTGAACCGGACTCAATCTAAAAAGAAAACGCGCCGACAGGATTTTGTCAGCGCGTTTTTATTTTGCGGAACAAACTATTTTCCCAACGCCGCCGCCGCGAGATTGGTCATGTTCAGAACCGTGTTCGGGAACAGGCCGAGCCAGAAGATGCCCGCGAGGCAGGCCCAGATGGAGAGCTTAGCTGGCGAGGAAAGCTCAATCGGTGACAAATCCGCTGGATTTTTGCTCCAGTAAATCGCACGGATGACGCCGAAATAGTAATAGAGCGAAATGATCACGCCCGCCAGCGCCGTGAACGCGAGGCAATAGTAGCCGTGGTTGCCGGTCGTCTGCGCGGTTTCAATCACCGCTTTGAGAAGGACGAACTTGCCAAAGAAACCGGCGAGCGGTGGAATGCCGGCGAGCGAAACCATCGCTATGGTCAGCGTGGCGGCGAGCAGTGGCGAGCGCTGGTTCAAGCCAGCGAGGCCGGAAATATCCTCCGTGGCCAGTTGTCGCATGACCAGGGTGATGACAAAGAACGCCGCCATGACGGTGAATACATAGCCACCGAGATAGTAGAGCAGTGCGGACTGGCCGCTGGCGCTCAAGGCCGCCACACCGAGGAGCAGATAGCCTGCGTGCGCGATGCTGGAATAACCTAAGAGGCGTTTGAGATTGCGCTGCGGGATGGCGCAGAGATTGCCGTAAAGAATCGTTATGCCAGAAATGACGATGAGCAGGTTCGCCCAATGCGCCGTTACGCTCGGCACGGCAGTAAACAGCACGCGCAACAGTAAAACAAATCCGGCGGCCTTGGAGCCGATGGCGAGAAATGCGGTCGTTGGCGTGGGCGCGCCTTGATAAACATCCGGCGCCCAAATCTGAAACGGAAACGCGGCGATCTTGAAACCGAGGCCAACCAGAACCAGCAGCACGCCGAGCAGGAATATCCGGCTGTCGGCAAATTGCGGCGCGACGGCGGCGAGCTTGGTGAAGTTGAGTTCACCGGTCGTTCCCCAAATCAGCGCGATACCGAACACCATGAACGATGAGGACAACGCGCCGAGGATTAGATATTTCACGCCGGCTTCGAGCGACTGGAGTTTGCTCCGCTGAAAACTAACTAGGACATAAAACGTGATCGTGATGAGTTCGATGGAAACGAACAGCATCGTGAAATCGTTAGACGACGCGGCAAATAACATGCCGGCGAGCGCGAAGACGATGAGCGAATAATATTCCGCGACGCTGCCTTCGGCGAGTTTGTCGGAAAATTCCGCGGCCATGAACAAAACCAGAATTGCCGCGACGATGAACAGTTGTTTGAAGAACAGGGACAATGCGTCGTTGACAAACATGCCGCCGAACGCGGTGCCGAACTGGCCACAACTGCCATTGCCGCTCAAGCTCGTGACCAGCAAGACACCCAGCGCCGCGATGGCGGCGTAACCGATGAAGCGGCGGCGCTCGGCGGGCACAAACAGGTCCGCCAGCATCAGCACGAGGCCGAGGCCGATCACCGAAATTTCCAGCATTATCAGGGAGGAATTCATTTATTTTCGATGGCCAGTTGCCGATTGCCAATTGAAACAGTTTCGGGGAGCGCGCCCGCCTCGGGCGCTTTGGCTGACGCCACGTCAGTCAGAACGGAAGTCGTCAGCGGGGCGCTGACGACAACAGCCGGGGCGGCTGTGCTCCCCAAACTCGTTGCCATGGCGACAATTTTCTGCGCGTCAGGATTGATTTTTTCCGTGAGCAACTTCGGCACGAAGCCAAACACCAGTAAACTTGCCAGCAACAGCGCATAAGGCAGCTTGCGCCATGCGTTCGAGGCGTCGGAGAGGGAATTCCATTTTTCCGGCAGCGGTCCGTGCAGGACATTGCGGATGGTGCGGGTCATGTAGATGCCGCCGATGACCAGCGCGCCCCAGAGCGCGATGACCGTGACAGCCGGAAACATTTTCCACGCGCCGAAGAACACCGTGGCTTCACCAACAAAATTCGCGAAGCCGGGCAAGCCACAGCCAGCCATCGCGGCCATCAAGAGCGCCGTGCCGATGAAGGGAAGTTTGCGGCAAAGTCCGCCGAGCGCGCTAATTTCAAGCGTGCCGGTCTGTTTGTAAATGTAGCCGCTCAGTGCGAACGTCAGCGCCGCGAGGAAGCCGTGCGCGACCATGATCAGCACCGCGCCGGTCACGCCGATGAGGTTGAGGCTCGCGATGCCGAGGAAAATAAAGCCCATGTGAGCCACGCTGGAATTACCGATGAGCAGGTTCAAATCCTTTTGGCGCATGGCGACCCAGCCGACATACAAAATGTTTCCAACGCAGAGCCACGCGATGACGTGCGCCCAGCTTTGAGCGGCCTGCGGCAACAGCGGCAGCGCAATGCGAATCAAACCGTAGAGCCCGAATTTTTTCAACACGCCGGCGTGGAGCATCGCGGTCGGTGAAGGC
The DNA here is from genome assembly GCA_903889895.1 of uncultured Verrucomicrobia subdivision 3 bacterium. Lineage (GTDB taxonomy): Bacteria > Verrucomicrobiota > Verrucomicrobiia > Limisphaerales > UBA11358 > UBA11358. Next base: position 30,945 of record CAISYZ010000094.1, read on the forward strand.
GCAACGCCGTAGCCAAGTGGTGCCCATGAATGAAACGGCCAAAGAGAAACTAGAATGCCGAAGCCGAACAACAGCAGCGGGAAGATGAAGTTCTGCGCGTTGACGGCGAGTGGATTGGTCTTGGCGTGTTCGATGATTTTCGGGATGTCGAACGTGTTCGCGCCTGATTGCAGATAGAGCGCGATAAGGCCAATCAGCGCGATGAGTGCGCCGATGCTCAAATACAGCGTGATCTGAAATGTCGCGTAGTTTTTCTTTTCGCCACGTCCCCAGACGCCGATCATGATGAAGGTTGGCACCAGCGCGAGTTCGTGCAGGAAATAAAAGAAAAACAAATCGAGCGACGCGAATGCGCTGAGGATGCCACCGGTCATCACGAGCAGCAGGATGTAAAACTCCTTTTCGCGCGTCTGGATTTCCCACGAGCAGAGCGCGGCGGCGAAGGCGACAATCGCGCCCATCAAAATCAAACCAACGTTCAAGCCATCCACGCCGACGTGATAGCTGATGCCGAGGGATTCCACCCAGGGGATTTGTTGGACGAAGCGATAGCCGTCCGCATCGGGCGTCGCGCAGTTGTAGCCGCAGAACATTTTTATCGCGAGCACGGCCGAGATAAGGGTGGCCAGCACCGCGACGGCGCGGATGATCACGCGGCAATTGCGCGGCACGACGATGAGCGCCAACGCCGCCAGCAGCGGCCAACCTGCGATGTAAGTCAGTATGGACATTTTATTTTCCCAAAACGAAATAGAGCAGCAGCACCACGCCCAGCACGAACAAAATCGTGTAGGTCTGTAGGTTGCCGGTTTGCGCGAGGCGCAACGCGCGTCCGCTCAAATCCGTGCCGCCGCGAATCGCACCGATGATCGCGCCTTCCAAAATCCAGCGGTCAATCCAGTCGGCCACTGCGGCAAGGAAATCATGCGCGCGGATGAAAGTGGCTTCGTAAAGTTCGTCGAAATAAAATTTGTTTTTCATCGCCGTCGCCAAGCCGCCGAGTTTTGCGGGCAGCGGATCTTTGTCGCCATTTTTGTAAAGCGAGAACGCGAGGAAAATTCCGGCGAGCGCAACGCCGATGCCGATCAACATCGGGACGGGCGTTTTCAGCGGTTCGAG
>CAISYZ010000095.1 GCA_903889895.1 uncultured Verrucomicrobia subdivision 3 bacterium
CATCCACCAACACTCTTCTGCGAATCTCGGCCCAGTCATTCATATTGCGATACATGCTTCATTGTTAATGAAGATGCCGCACTTTTGAACCGCCGCGTCACACACATGACCCCGCCGCACTTTTCAGCCGCCGTTTACAGATTTGATGGAAGAAGATTTCCGGCGCATCAGAAATCTCTGCATTGTGCTCATGTTGGCGGTCGCGGCGATTGTTTTCACGACGAATGACGAAGGCGGCGGGGTTTGGAGCCACCCGAGCGTTGCCAATGCCAGCAATGCCAGTATCCATACCGCAACTACTCTGGTGCGGTGGCTGCCGATGACCTTTTTTCTGCTCATCGCCGCGCAGAAATTTAGCGAGCGCGGTGCGATTCCCATGTCGGTGTTTTCGCTGATTGGCCAGCGTCGCCGGCAAAAACCCGACACGACAATCTTGCCGCGCGAATTGGATCTTTCTTATCCGTATTTCATGGGGTCTCTGTTCGCAGCGGGATTCCATTCAAACCAGGGCTCGCAGACTTATTTCTGGGGGCAATTCGTCTTGCTTGCGTGGGCGCTCTGGCCAGCGCGCGCGCGGCGGTTCAGGGTTTTAATCTGGCTGGGAGCGATGGCTTTGGCGGTCGCGCTGGGTTACAGCGGCGTGCGCGGCATCGGCTTGCTCTCGCAGGCAAGCCAGAGTTTCAACGTCCAATTCATGCAATGGATGCTCAAACCAAAGACCGACCCGCGACAAAGCATCACTTCGATGGGGCACATCGGAAGACTGAAACTTTCGCCGCGCATCGTCATCCGCCTGGAGCCGCAAAACGGCAGTCCTGCGCCGACGTATCTGCGCGAAGCCAGTTACCGAAGCTACCAGTCGCGCGATCAGGCCTGGCAGTCCGGATCGGCTGGAAGCGAATTTGAATTTCAAAACTCCGAACCTGGTGGCGTGAATTTTGCCTTGCAGCCTGGAGCGACCAACCAATTTGATGCGCGCATCGCCAGTTATCTCAACGGTTGGGATAAAGATGCCAATGCGCCAGCGGGACTGCTGCCGCTGCCGAGCGGGTGCAGCCGCCTTGAACACGTGCCGCTCAACGTCGCCTCGATCAAAATGAACCGCCTCGGCGCAGTGCTGGCAAGCGGTCCGGGACTGCTGATTTTTAACGCGCGCTTTGGCAGCGGACAGACGTTTGATTCGCCGCCGGACATCAGCACAAATTCCTTTGATTTATACGTTCCATCAGTCGAGGCCACCACGCTCGACCGGGTGATTGCAGAAATCAAAATTTCCGAGGCAGACGAAGAACATAAATTGCAGGCCGTCCAAAGATTCTTCGCCAATAAATTTGTTTACAGTGTCTGGCAGGATCACGACAAGTTGGCGACCACGAATGAAACCGTTCTGGCGCGGTTTCTCTTGGGCAGCCGCAGCGGTCATTGTGAATACTTCGCCACCGCCACGGTGCTGCTGCTGCGCGAGCTTGGTATCCCCGCACGCTACGCCGTTGGTTATGCCGTTCACGAACCGAGCGGCAAGGGTTACGTCGTCCGCGAGCGCGACGCCCACGCGTGGTGCCTCGCATGGAACAGTCGGAAAAAAGTCTGGGAAGATTTTGACACCACCCCCGGCTCGTGGATCGCCGCCGAACAGCAGCGAGCTTCAATGTGGCAATGGCTTTCGGACGCTTGGTCGTGGGTGCGATTCCAAATCGCCAAGTTCCGCTGGGGACAAACAAATTTGCGCCAATATATTTTATGGGGCTTGGTGCCGGTGGTCTTGGTGCTGCTGTTCCAAATCATTTTCCGTCGGCGGAAACGGAAGGCGGCGCAAAGCCAACATGTGACGAAGAAGATTTTCTGGCCAGGGCTTGACTCTGAATTTTTTGAACTTGAAGCCAAGCTTGCCGCGCGCGGTATTCCGCGGCGACTCGGTGAAACGCTCGCCGACTGGCTGGAAGGGACTTTGGCTGAACCGGCGCTCGCCAATTTACGTCAACCGCTGCGTGAGATTTTGCGACTACACTACCAGCACCGCTTCGATCCGAACGGCTTGGATGAAGCGCGGCGAAAATTGCTGGCTACAAAAGTCCGCGAGTGTCTGGAGTCGTTGGCCCATCTTGGAAGGTGAAGTTTCTAATGCGCCAGTAGTGCTACAAGGTTGCATTTTCCAAGTAGAACCTGCATACAGCCCGCCGCCATTTCATGAATTTGTTTGTTCCAGGTCAGCGGTGGATCAGCGAGACAGAGCCGGAGCTCGGGTTGGGCACCGTCGTATCGCTTGACGATGGCCGCGTGAAAGTGGAGTTCAAGGCCGCCGGTGAAATCCGCATTTACGCGGCCAATCAGGCGCCACTGAAACGCGTGCGCTTCCGAGCCGGCGATAAAATCCGCACCCAGGCAGACAAAGAATTCACCATCCAAGAAGTGGTTGAAAAACAAGGATTACTGATTTACCTCTGTGAAGGCCAAGAGCTGCCGGAAGCCCAAGTGAACGACCGAGTCAGTGTGCAGGGACCGCAGGAGCGCTTATTCGCCGGCCGGTTTGATGCCCCGGAGACTTTTGCGCTTCGTCGCCGAACCTTGGACTTGTTGCATCGCCTGCGGCAATCACCCGTGCGCGGCTTCGTGGGTGGGCGCATCGATCTGATTCCGCATCAGCTATACATTGCGCAGGAGGTGGCGAGCCGGCACGCGCCGCGCGTGATGCTCTCCGATGAAGTGGGGCTGGGCAAAACCATTGAAGCCTGCCTGATCCTGCACCGCCTGCTATTGAGTGGCCGCGCTAACCGCATCCTGGTGCTGGTGCCCGAATCCCTGGTTCATCAGTGGTTTGTCGAAATGCTGCGCCGCTTCAATGTCTGGTTCCACATTTTTGATGCCGAGCGGTGTTCAGCCATCGAAGCTGGTGACCCCGGCACGAACCCGTTTTTGGACGATCAGCTCGTGCTGACGAGCATTGACTTTCTTGTCGGCGATCCGAGCCGGTCAGCGCAGGCGGTGACGGCGGGCTGGGATGTGCTGGTCGTGGACGAAGCCCATCACCTCGAGTGGTCTGAAACCGTTCCCAGCTGCGCGTATCAGGTTGTGGACAAACTTAGCCGCCAGTCGGCAGGTCTGTTGCTGCTGACGGCCACGCCGGAACAACTGGGCGTGGAAAGCCACTTTGCCCGGCTTCGGTTGCTCGACCCAGACCGGTATCGTGACTTGGCAACATTTCAGGCCGAGTCGAAAGATTATCAGGCCACCGCCAAGGTGACGGAGAAGCTTCGTGACGCAACGCCGCTCACGCAGAAGGACGTAGCCTTGCTACGCCGGTTGCTCGCCCATGACGTGCAACTGGAGCAGCGGTTAAAGGAAATGGGGCAGGGCACCGAGGAGGCAAGGCAGGCATTATTGGAAGAACTGCTGGATTTACACGGCCCAGGCCGTGTGCTCTTCCGTAACACGCGGGCGGGCATGAAAGGGTTTCCGAAAAGAACCGTGCGGTTAGCCAGACTGGATTCCGGTCCGGATGACGCTCACTGGCTGGAGGTTGTCTCTGCTGAATTCGCCGAGGATGCCGGGGCGGCCCGGTTGCAGGCCACGGTGGATCTGACCAAAGATCCGCGCCTGCTCTGGTTGGTCAAACTGTTGCAACAGCTCGAACCGCAAAAGGTGGTGCTCATCACCCGCACCATTGAAAAGGCCGAAGCCATTGATGAAGCCCTGCGTCGCCACCTGACCATCAAGACCGGCATCTTTCATGAAGGCCTCACCCTGTTGCAACGCGATCGCAACGCCGCCTGGTTCGCGGAACCGGATGGCGCGCGGCTTCTGATCTGCTCGGAGATCGGCAGCGAAGGCCGAAATTTCCAGTTCGCGCATCACCTGGTTCTATTCGATCTGCCGCTGAATCCGGAGCTGCTGGAACAACGCATCGGCCGGCTGGATCGGATTGGCCAGACGACGGATATCCAGATCCATGTTCCTTATCTGGCGCACAGTCCGCAGGAAGTTTTGGCCCGCTGGTATCACGAAGGCTTGAATGCCTTTGAAGCCAACCTCGAAGGCGGCAATGCCTTGCTACAACAGTTTGGCCGGGCCGTTCACGACCTGGCCTTGGAATATCCGGTGGCCGAGCGCGGGCCGGCGGAACAGGAACTCACTGAACTATTACACCAGACCAAGATCGCACGGCTGGAAATGCGGCGGCGACTGGAGGCCGGGCGTGACCGTTTGTTGGAGCTCAATTCATTCCGGCCGGCGACCGCGCAGAAAATTATTAGCCAAATCCGGGAGCAGGACGCTCAGCCGGATCTGGAACATTTTCTGCTCGATGTCTTCGACCATTTTGGCGTTCACATCGAGGAGTTGGCACCACAGACTTGGCAACTGAATCCTCAAGGCATCATCACGGATTCGTTTCCTGCCATGCCCGCCGAAGGTATGATTGCCACCTGCGACCGCCGGCGCGCGCTCGGCCGGGAAGATGTCGGATTTCTGACATGGGATCATCCGCTGGTTACTGGCGCCATGGAACTCCTCCTTGGGACCGAGACGGGCAACTGCGCCTTTGCCGTGTTGCCCACGGCGAACGACCGGACGATGCTGTTGGAGTGCGTCTTTATTTTGGAGGCCATTGGTGCTCCTCATCTGCATACCGATCGTTTTCTGCCGCCGACCCCTGTTCGGGTGGTCATCAGCCACAAACTCGTGGATGTCACGGATACCTGCCGCGAAGCGAAATGGGAAGCAAAGCTCCAGAAAGGTTCGCCTCACAAGCTGCTGGAAAATGCCGATATCGCCCGGCGAATCCTTCCCGCGATGGTCAAAGCTGCCACCAGGCTAGCTGAAGCCCAGGCGGCCGGGCTGTGCCAATCTGCTATGAAAGAGGCGAACCACCTGCTTGGCCACGAAGTGCAGCGCCTGCAGATGCTCCAGCAGGTGAATGACCACATCCGGTTGCAGGAAATCAAACTGGCGCAGGCGCAGCAGGTTGAGTTGGTGGCTTGTTTACAGCAGGCCCGGCTCCGGCTGGATTCGCTGCGCCTGATCTGGAAAGGGTCCCCGGAAGCGCTGATATGAAGGGGTCGTGTGAGAACTGAAAACCTACAAGGGCTATTTCCAGTTATCCCAACAGATCATCCCACCCGCAGCCCAGCGCCTTGCGCAGGCGCAGCACAGTGGTCAACAGGATGTTTACATGGCCGGCCTCGATTTTTTGGATGGTCCGGATGTTGAGATCCACGAGTTCGGCGAGCTTTTCCTGCGTGATTTTTCGGGCCATCCGCACCCGGCGGACGTTGCCGCCGAAGGCGCGCAACTGGCTGGTTTGTTTCGCATTTAATGGCACGCCTCATTAGGGCGTAGTTTCGTCTTGACGACCACGGCACAACAGGGCGTAAACTGAAGTGTCGGAATAAACTGGGCTTGGGATTGGTAACCGTGACGGATTATGAACCATATTGTCAGAACCTCATTTTACGTGGCAACCGGTGGCGTGATCGTGGGCGGGAGTATTATGTCCGTGCCGTTTACAGCTCCGCTCCTGGCTGTTGCTGGTATTGGTGCCGGCACAATCGTAGCCATTAAATACCTCAATAACCGGCAGGGAAAACCAAGCCGCCCACCCAAAAGCCCAGCACCGCCACCGTCGCAGGAACGGTGATTTAACAAAAGATTTCTATGGTTCATAAACTGAAGCAAGGGGCCGCACGGATTTATCTGAACACGAAAATCAAAGCATTTGGCTATATGACAAACTTGGACATCGATACTAAAAACAAGACCATCAAATTGAGCTTGGAATTAAAAGGCGAAACCCAACCAATTCAAATCACCGTTTCAAAATATAACCTGGTTCAAAATGGCAGTGACACCATGCTTGAATTGGGTGAAATCACAGCCACGCGGGAATGGATAAATGAGCTTCTGGCACACCCAGAGGTGAAAATCATGATCAAAAAAGCTTTGGTCAAACCGGTGCCAAATATTGTGAAATTGATTTTATAGGGTGACCAGAATGGGAGTGCCGACGAGGCTGGAGACCTTCTGTTTCTAAACCGAGTCGGCTCCGCAGGTCAGTATGCCGAAATAATCGTTCCACGTGCAGCTCACGGATATTGCAACTGCCAATAACAAACTAGGGGAGCAATTCGAGCCGGTAAAACCTCTGGGCGTTGTTGGCGTTTGTGTCCACGAGGTATGCGGTGTTGGTCACCGCGGTCATGGTGCTCAGATTTTGCCAGGCGGGCTGAGCCAGATTGGTTTTGAATTGAACCTGATAATTCAGGCCTGCCAGCGAATTCCAACCCAGTTGAAAGGTATTCGAGTTGGCCGCAAATCCGGCGAAGGCAACCGCCGGCACCGGGGTGACGCTTACATCATCAAAGCCAAAATAATTTGGGTCGTTTTCGGCGGCAAACTGCAAAACGGTATTCGTGAGGGTGGCTACCACAGTGAACTGGAAATTGCTCCAGGTGAAGGCGGGTGGATTGATCAGGCTGACGTAATTGGTGCCATCCCACGCGGCACTGAACGTCTGCGTTGCCCCGGACACCGGATTATCCAGCCAGCAGGAAACCAGATACTTCTGCCCGGGAATGGTGGCGAGCGTCTGTGAAAGTGTGGCGGCGTAACCACCCTCACCTAAAAATGCACCATAGTTTCCGGAATGCACCAAGTCGGGAAAATCAAAGTCCGTGGCCACAACATTGAACACCGAGTCGCCAATGATGGTGTCACCCACCAGCGTCCAGCCCGTGAAATCCCCGGTTTCAAAGCCACCGTTCACCACGATGGATTCTCCCACGAGCAGGTTCAGCTCTGCCACCTGCACACGGTTCAGGCTCTTGTTGGTGAATTCGAGAACATCAACATAGCCGCCCGCCGGCAGGGAGCGGACATTTTGCAAAGCCAGATTGACGGCGGTGGTTCCGAACCCGGTCAAAGTCCCGCTGGTCGGCGATGCGGTCATCCAACTCGCCGAAGTGCCCAACGCCCAGTTCAGGCTGGTGCCACTCCCGTTGGTCAGAAGAATCAGCTGGTTGGTAGCAGTGAAGGGTCCACTCACGGGTCCACTGATGGTGAAGGCGGTGGTCGGCAGCAGACCAAGCGGATCCACGGTGTTGACGGCGTTGATGAAATTGGTCCCGTTTGGCGATCCCAGCCCGGTGCAAAGGTCATAGCCCACGCTGGCAAAGTAATTTGCTGGGCTGGACGAATTGGTATTGTTTCCAGTCACGATATCGTGGAAAACCGTCGGGTAATTTGTGCCCCGGGCAATGGCATAAAGGGTTGGATTCAAAAAGCCGACCGGCGGCTGTCCAAGCTGAGCCGCCTGCTGATTCAGAAGCGCCGTCACCGCCGCCCACAGCGGGCTGGCGCAACTGGTCCCCACCGCATTGGCGGTAAGCCCATTCCCATATTTGAGATAAACATTGTCAGCGGTCAGTGCCACATCCGGCAGGTTGCGCAGGGTGGTGGAACCGCCCGCGGCCCCTGGATTCAGGCCAAGCTGCCAAATTGGTGTTGGAAATGTGCTCACGCCCCCGCTGCTGCCCAGATCCGCGCCCGTGTTCCAAACCGTTTCCGATGCATAATTTCCATTGGTATCCGTGGTCAGCGTGGTGCCGCCGACAATCGTTATGTTCGGGCTGTCGCAAGGAAAGGGGAACACGCCGGTTACCGCAGCTGAGTCGCCCGAGGCATTGAAAAAGGACTGCCCCTGGGCCGCCATTACCTGAAAGATTTCCTCGGCCAATGGTTGCGGGCTGCCACCGGCCCAGGAACAACTCAGCTGGTTCGCCGCATCATCTTCGGCCATCTGGGCCAAAACATCCACCCATAGGCTGGTGTCAGAGGGCGCTTCATAAACGTAGATGTTAGAAACGCCCGGTGACATGGACATGACCATCTCAATATCCAGTGACACCTCCGCATCACCGTCGCCGGGGGTTGTAACGCCACCATCAACAGGCACTACTACGATTTGCGGCACATTGCTGGTGAGTCCGATGGCAGTTTCATAATTTGTGATGTCGATGGGATAAAAGCCGTCATACTGTAAAAGTCCAATATTCTGGCCCGCCCCGGTCAGAGTGGTTCCCGGCAGGTAAGCTTTTCTAAAATCACCACCCATGTAACTGCCGTAGGGACTTGAACCGCCATTGGGGAAAACTTTTGCCAGCGCCGAATTGGGGCGCAGCTGCACGTTTGGATGGGGCAGGGCAAAATTGTCCAGTCCGCTGACACTCAACAGCGGCAGCGCCGCATCCACCGTTGGCTCCGAATCCGGCGCATAAAAGCTCCTGGATTCAGTCGGATGCTGATAGCGGTTGAGTTGCACATGAAAGGCGCGTTCCACATCCGCAGCCCGACCGCTGACATCCACCAACAACCGGCTTCGGTGGGTGGCCGTTACGGTCAGGCCGTTGGTTTTAGCAAAGTGGATGATCGCTGCGTAGTCTGTCGGGAGTGGGCCAAACCGTGCCGCAAATTCAGCAGGCTTAAGGTAGTGGTGAAACTCCGGGCTGGCTGGGTTGTAAATAGCTGCTAGAAGATTGGTCAGCGCGCTGGCATTGCGCAGGGGCAGGCCCAGTGCCAGGTGTAACCGGTTTGTCCCCGGCACACGCCCTTGCGGTGTAATCAGTCCACGGGCCACAACGGCTGGAACTGTGTTTGTCCCCAGCTTCCATTCAGCCGCACACGCCGTGAAACTGGAGTAGTAACAAAGCAGCAGGAAGCCACAAAAAAACACCCGTGCCGTGGGCTTCAAAATGAACGAGGCGGTCATGTGGATGCGGAAAATTGCCATGACGGCCATCGAATGTCAGGAACTTAAATGCCAGATTGCGACTAATATTCTGGAGCGTCAGACGGCTCGGTAAACGATGGCCGATTAAATCACGCATTGGACTAGAAAACCACCTGAAATCTTGGCGGCCTTAAGACCAGCCAGGCGACCTAGGAAGATTAAAAACGGTAATATCGGCTAAACATGGATCACACAAAAAATAAATCTCCATGCCCAACCCGACCCCCTCTGGTGCACTTGCGGTCGACCGTTGTGTGCCCGCTGATAACATGCGAATTCCCCTGTAAATGCGGACAGCGTGGAACATTGTTGCAAGGCGAACTATCGATTATCAACGACTTACAAAAAGGACATATGGGAAATATGACGGCAAAAGTGCCAAAAACATTTCCCAAACCCTTTCCAAATCGGTTTTGCTACGCGAATTTCGTGGGTGCGACACCAACACGTCGACACCGGAAGGGGAAACTTTTAGGGTAATATTGGCGACTTTTTACCAATGCGTCGGCGATGCCATCCCGAGTTAGTGTCAAAATTCAAAATCTTGACGGTGAATTGACGGTGAATAACTTGGCTTTGACACCCCTTTTTGACACCTTGGAAAATTACAAATATAAGCAAAACTATTGGAGATTTGGTGCAGAATCTAGGCCAGATTCAGGCATAGATTTTGGCTCAGAAAAGCGCGCCGTATTTTCCCTGTAAACGGCGGTTGAAAAGTGCGGCGGGTGGCGCTCGAAAAGTGCTGCACCCTCCGGGCAAAGAAGACTGGATTTGAACCTTTCCGTCAAGTTGTTGCTTTCGCTTCGAGGTAGAAGCAGCAGGAGGGGGAGCTTCGAGCTTTTAGCTCGCCC
>CAISYZ010000096.1 GCA_903889895.1 uncultured Verrucomicrobia subdivision 3 bacterium
TAGCCGGACGCCTCATGGTCCGAGCTGCTAATTGAAATTAAGCCGGAGAGCTTCGTTTGTTGGACGTTAAACGGAAAAAGAAACTTTTCCGGCAGGAATGCTTTTTATCTATTGACCTCTCGGGCTTGATAGGTGTTAGGCTCCATGTCTCTAATTAACACCAAATCTTGAAAACTGTGCAAATCCATAAATCATCCAAATGACAATAACGCCTTCCATGCAAAAAGTAATAATGCAAAATCCTCGCCCGATAAAATGAAGTGTGGAATCGGCCTTGTCACTGGAAATCCTCGTGCCACAGATTGCAACGATTAAACCAGCCAACAAGCTCATAAGCATAAGCGGAATGATGCCGCCCAAAGATGACGCTGTGGCATGAACATTGGCGCTATGGATATGGATATAACGTGACCACTGCACCAATGCAATCGGCCAGACGGTGAGTCCGAATGCAAATAATCCTGCCACTAGACTTTTCATGCGTGATGGAGCCTAACAGATAATGGATGACGGCCTATGTAGCCTATCCTTTTTCATAAAACGACCCTAGGCTCGCCGGAAAACGATGTCCAGCATAAATTTAGGTTGGTTATGGCTCGGTAACCTCATTTAGCAAACCCGGCGCATCCGCCGCCCAAACGGTTGGCCCACGTGGGGCCGGCTTTCCAGCCTGCCGTTGCCGGGGACTTTCCCGTCCCCGGTTTCCCTACCGGACGGGCAATTCCGGTAAACCCGCCGGCTGGAAAGCCGGCGCTACGGTCGGCGCCCCTGTGGCGTCCAACTCGCCGAAGTGTCCCGCTATTAGGCAAAGCCACCCCTTTGACCCCCTAATTGGCTTTTTTTATACACGCAACGGCACTGTTGGGTGACGCAACAGTGCCGATAGGTGACGCAACAGTGGCGATGCGTGACGTATCAGTGGCGATAGGTGACACAACAGTGCCGATGCGTGACGCAACAGTGCCGATAAGCGACACAACAGTGGCGATGCGTGAGGTGTCAGTGCCGATAGGTGACGCAGCAGCGCCGTTGCGTGACGTAACAGTGGCGATGACTCACCCCTCCAAGCCGCGGCTTCAGACCACCGCTGTGTCACCGAAATTTTCCATTGGCCGGTCGGAAGCGGCGGCTTCACCCAAAAAAAATAAAATATTTTTTCCGCCCCGTCACCCGCCACGGTCAGAAATGACCGTGAGAAAAAGGCCGTCTCCCAAGGCGTTGCGGGGCGTATCAGAGCCATTAATTGCATTCATTATTCGTGGTTCTGCAAGTGAGTGAAAATAATTCTAGACAAATTTAATGAACTGCGGTTTTATCGCGGCATGAACCAAGCAACCTGGAATTCCGGCCAAACGTGGAATCAGAGCGGCTTGGTCTGGTCGGGAAAAACTACAACCACAGGAATAAAAATGAACTCGCATGTTTCACAGGCATACAAAAGATACAAGGACGCCGGCCTCATCCCCTTCGCGCAGGGCGTGCATGATGGGCTGGAGGCGAATGCCACGGTGTTCACCGAACTGCCGGTCACGCTGGTGGCGTTGCTCGCCGCCCTGACGGATTTCACCGCCAAGTATAACGCCGCCATCAAGGGCAGCGAGGCGCAGACCCAGGCGCGGATCAATGCCCGCACCGTGCTCCTCGAAAATCTTGCCAAATTAGGCGCCTACGTCGAGGGCGTTGCCCAAGGAAGTGCAGACACCATCCGCCTCGCCGGTTTTCAAGCGATAACTCACGAACACGGACCACAGGTGCCGCTGGTCAAACCGTCCATCATCGCGGCGCTGAATTACGCCAGCGGCAAAATCCAATTGCGTCTGCAAGCGCAGCCAAATGTCCACGGCGTGAAGGTGCAATATCGCAGCGCCGGTGGTGCGTGGCAGGACGGCGGCGGTTTTCCCTCCACCAAATTGGTCATCGTGTCCGGCCTCACGCCGGGCGTGCTGTATGATTTCCGCGTGCAATATCTCGGCGGCAGCGATGGGGCCTCCGATTGGAGCGACATCACCAGCCACATTTGCACCTGAAACAATATGGGCGCGGGGGTTCCCGTTTTCTTGGCCGCTGCCAAATCCGTGCTCCCAACTGCCAACTCCTAATTAATTATGGCCTTCGATCCCACCTTGCCCGTCGAAAACACGCCGCTGGATGCCGCGCAAATGCGCGCGCAATTGAACGGCTTGAATGATTTAAATACCGCCCTGCAAAGCCGGGTGAACACGTTGGAAGCACAACTCGCCGCCCACCAGGCGCGGTGGGACGCCCTGGACAATCAACTGTCAACCATGAGTCCGCTGAACATCTCCGATGCGGACCCGCTGACGCAGGACGAAGTGCAGTCCGTCGGCGCGCAGTCGGATCTTTTGCTCGGCGCGCTGAAGGGGGCGTGAGGCGGAATCGTCGGCCTGGGTCGCTGGGATGGCGGACGGGCCGCTTCAGAGCGGGATGAATTCGTGCCGGATACCCTGCGCGTCGAGGTGGAGCAGGGCCACGCTGCGCTGGGTGTTGAACTTGGGCTGGCCCGCATAGCCGGGATTGAAGAAGAAAACGCCATCCACGGTCTCGGCAAACGGCTTGTGGGTGTGCCCGAAAATCACGGCGTCCGGCCGGTGCTTGGCGATGAGCCCGGCGGCGGTGTCGGACAGCGCCCACGGGTTGACGATGTGGTGGACGAGCAATTTCTTGCTCGCGAGGGTCACGGTGGCGGCGGCGGGATAGCCGATGGCCGAATCGTCGCAGTTGCCCAGCACGGCGGTGACGGGCGCGATGAATTCGAGTTCGAGGATGATGCTGGCGTAGCCGATGTCGCCCGCGTGGAGGATGTGGTCCACGCCGGCAAAGATCTTTTCGACGCGCGGGTCGAGCGTGCCGTGGGTGTCGGAGAGGACGCCGATTTTCACGCCTTGGCCTCTTCGGGTTCGCTGTCCGGCGCCGCTTCGTCCGCCTTGGCCGGCGCGCGTTGGCCGGCGGATTTTTCCGCCGGGGATTCGGCGGTGAGCTTCTCGGCGGCGGCAAAGAGCGCGGTGAACAGGCCGCCGCTCAAGAGGGTGTTGCGGAACATTTCCCAGGTGGTCGGATGCCAGTCCGGCCGGCCGGTGGTCAAGGCCTGGATCCAGCCGGCAATGGTTTTGGCGTAAGCCGCATCCTGCCACCACGCGAGGGTGTTGGTGACGAAATAAAACAGCAGCCCGCCCGCGAGCCCGCCCAGCACGAGTTTCCAGTAGGCCGTTTTGCGCCCGAAGGCTTTGCCCAAGCCGATGATGAGGGCATAGACCGCGTAGTTGAGCGCGAGATACCCGGCGAAGGGCGGTTCCTGGTAATAGAGGACGTTCAGCAGGACATCCGTGGCGCCCATGACGCCCAGCGGCAGCCACCACGCGAGCGCGCCGCGAAAATAAACCCCCGCGCAAAACGCGAAGGCATACGCCACGCTGAAATTCGCCGGCAGCAAACCGGGAATCCGCGACAACGCGAACGTCGCCACGAAAATCGCCGGGAGCAGCTTGCCTTTCATCGGGGGAAAAAACGCGCGCCGTTCAGGCGACCGGTTTGGGCGGCTGGGCGAGCAGAATGTCGCGGACGGCCGCGAGGAGTTTGTCGTTGTCCACCGGCTTGCGGAAAAAGATGGTGATGCCGGCGGCGGCGGCGCGGGCCTTGTAATCCTCCGGGGCGAGTCCGGAAACGATGATGACGGGGATGTTCTCGGCGGAACCCATGCGGCGCGCCCAGTCCATGATGATGAAGCCGTCGTGCAGGGCGTTGGAGACGTTGCCCGGGTCGGGCAGGTCGAGGTCGAGGAGGATGAGGTCCGGCTTGTCGCGGCGCAGCGCGGCGAGCGTGTCCGCGCCGGTCGCGGCCATCACGGCCTCGTAGCCGTGGTTGCGGAGGAGAAAATACATGGCCTTGAGGACAACCGGATTGTCGTCCACGACGAGAATTTTCTTGGCGTTGCCGGGCGGGTTCGTTTGCATGGCGGGGGAAAGATAACCGATTTGCGCGCGGAATCAATGCGGCATCAGATGCAGAAAATGGTCAGCTGCTTCGGCCCATGCGCGCCGAGCACCAAAATGCGCTCGATGTCGCCCGTGCGGCTCGGGCCGGTGATGAACGAAATCATGCTCGGAAAATCCGGCGCGTATTTCTGCTGCAGCAGCGCGAACGCGGCGGGCAGGTCCGCCACGAGCTGCTCGCGGCTCGCGACGACGACGTGATGCGGCGGCAGCACGGACAAGGCGCGTCCGCCCGCGCTGCGGCTGGTCACGGCCACACCGCCCGTTTGCGCGACGAGCGCATCGCATTCGGTGATGCCGACATCGCACTTTTCCATTGCCTGCACGTCATAACCCTTGTCCGTCAGCAAAACCGGCAGTCCAAGGGCCTTGCAGGCGAAGTTGCTCAGCTCACCCTCGTGGCTGGCGACGCGCGACCATTTTTCGGCGGCGGCCATTTTCTTAAGCGCCACCGGCAGTTCGTCGCGGCTGGCGAGCAATTGAAAATCCGCCTTCAAGTCAGCGGCGTTCTTGGCGAACAAGGCGAATTGTTCTTCCACGCTCGCGCCGACGGACGGCAGCCATTCGCGTGCGTGACTCGCGGGCGATTCGGTATGCGTGTGCGCGGACGTTTCGCCATGCGCGCCGGGCAGGGGAGCCGAAACTTGCAACGCCTCGCGGATGCGGCCCAGGATGTTTTCGCGTTCACTCATTTGCGGTTCCTCCACCAATCCTTGAACGACTCGCGCGGCTGCGGCGGCAGGTCGCGGGTTTTGGTCCACGCCTTCGCGGGGTCCAGCGCCGAGCCTTTCACCGCTCGCTGCAACGGCTGCGTGAGCCAGCCAAGCTTTTTAGCGAGCGACCAGAAGACCGGTTCGTTCGCCACGAGGCCAAAGATTTGATACGCCAGCCGCTCGAAGAACGCCGGTTCGCTGGCGGAGGCGTTGCGCCGGTTTTGCAACAGGTGATGGTGCAGATCAATTTTCACCGGACACGCCTCGGTGCACGCGCCGCACAGTGAACTGGCGTTGGAAAGATGTTTCCAATCCTGCAACCCGCGCAGGTGCGGCGTGATGACCGCGCCGACGGGGCCGCTGTAAGTCGTGCCGTAGGTGTGGCCGCCGACGTTGCGGAAAATCGGGCAGACATTCAGGCACGCGCCGCAGCGGATGCAGTGCAGCGAGTCGCGCTGCTCGGCGTCGGCGAGGAGTTCGGTGCGGCGGTTGTCGAGCAGGATGACATGCCATTCTTCCGGGCCATCGCATTCGCCGGGCTGGCGCGGGCCGGAATACATCGTGTTGTAACACGTCATCGGCTGGCCGGCGCCGGCGGTGGCGAGCATCGGTAAAAATAGCGCGAGGTCGCTGAAGCGCGGCAGCACTTTCTCAATGCCCATCAGCGTGACCATCGTCTTCGGCAATGCGGCAGTGAGGCGCGCGTTGCCCTCGTTTTCCGTGATGGAAATCATGCCCGTCTCGGCGATGGCGAAGTTGCCGCCGGTGAAACCGACATCGGCGGTGAGGTATTTCTGGCGCATCACGCGGCGCGCAACCATCGTCAACTCTTCGGGTGAATCCGACGGCGCATCGCCGAGTTCTTTCTGGAACAAATCCTTGATCTCGCCGCGCGTCAGGTGCATCGAGGGAAAAACAATGTGATACGGCGGCTCGTGCCGGAGTTGCACGATGAATTCACCGAGGTCGGATTCGACGACGGTGAAGCCTTCTTTTTCCAGCGCGTGGTTCAGATGAATTTCTTCGCTCGTCATCGCCTTGGACTTGATGATGGAGCGCGCCTTTTTGTCGCGGAGAATCTGTGCGATGATTTCGCGTGCCTGCGCGCCGGTGCTGGCCCAATGGACTTTGGTCCCGCGCGCTTCGAGTTTGCTGGTCAATGCGACGAGGTGTTTATCCAGATGGTTAATGGCTTCCCATTTGGTTTCCGCAGCGGCCTGACGCGCGGATTCCCAGCTTTGAAACGCGGCCTTGCGTTTGTCGCGGACAATCTCGTAGCTGCGCAACGCCGTGCGGATGACCGAGCGGTGGCGCAAGTCGCCGGCTTTCTCGGTGGCGCGCGTTTTGAAATCGGAAACGAAAGTGCTCATCGGTGGTTCAAGACTTCCGCGAGGCTGATGGTTTTGGTCGGCTTGCCCTGTCGCGACAGCAAGCCTTGGATGTGCATCAGGCAGCTCGAATCGCTGGAGACGATGTATTCCGCGCCGGTTTCGGCGGCGGCGGCGCATTTCACCTCGCCCATCGCGGTGGAGATCATCGGGAACTTTGCCGAGAAAGTTCCGCCGAAACCGCAGCACGAAACTTCGGTCAGCTCGATGAGTTCCAACCCTTGGACTTTCGTGAGCAAGGCGCGCGGTTGTTTGTGGATGCCGAGTTCGCGCAGACCGTGGCAGCCGTCGTGGAACGTGACCTTGTGCGGAAACTTTGCGCCGAGATCGGTGACGCCGAGTTTGCTGACGAGAAAATCGGAAAATTCCCAGGTGCGCGCGGCGACTTGTTTCGCCAGTTCGGCGTGCGGCGTGTCTTTGAAAAGTTCGGGGTAAAACTTTTTGACCATTGCGCCGCAGGAACCGGAGCCGATGACCACGGCTTCGGCATCCGCCAATTTTTCCAGCACCGGCGTGGCAATCGTCCGCGCCTCGGCCCAGTAGCCGGAGTTGAACGGCGGCTGGCCGCAGCAGGCGATTTCCTCGGGACAGACGACGGTGTGCCCGAGGCGTTCCAAAATCTCGACCATGCTGATGCCGGCGCGCGGATAGAGCGCGTCCATGAAACAGGGGATGAAAAGCGTGACGGTCATGTGCTTGCGACGGAGACATTTTTGAACACAATCGTGGCGGCGTCATTAAAAAAGTGAAACGAGCCGGCAATTTTCATACGGTGTGTTCAAGCCGGTTTTTCGACTTTGCCAGTTAAATGGGTTTACGAAACGATGGATTCGGAAGTGCCTCCGAAATTCCGGAACGGCTGATTCTGCGTTATGACTTCGGACATTCCGCTTGAGCTAAGTATTTTCTTGCCGTTAATGTGCGTTGTGGAGCCGGGATTTGGCCAGAATTTGTTTGCGCTAACCGGCGGCTGTGTTTCCAATCATCCGTGTGAAAAGGCCATTCAACTCAAAACCCTGACCGCAGATTATGGCCTTGCACTTGTATGATCTGCTGCCGCGGGCTGAGCGGTTGGGCAATGACGCGTTGCTGAGTCGCTTTCTGGAATACACCGAAGCCCGGCACCTGACGCTTTATCCGGCGCAAGAGACGGCGATTCTGGAATTGTTCGAGGATAAGAATGTCATCCTCAACACGCCCACCGGTTCCGGCAAATCGCTGGTGGCCACGGCGCTGCATTTCCAGGCCGTCGCCCAAGGGCGGCGCTCCATCTACACTTGTCCGATCAAGGCCTTGGTGAATGAGAAGTTCATGGCGCTCTGCCGGGAATTCGGTCCGGATAATGTCGGCCTCAGCACCGGCGATGCCTCGGTGAATCATGACGCGCCGATTCTCTGCTGCACGGCGGAAATCCTCGCCAACATTGCTTTGCGCGAAGGCGCGCAGGCCAACGTGCAGGATGTGGTCATGGACGAATTCCATTACTACGCCGACCGTGAGCG
This sequence comes from uncultured Verrucomicrobia subdivision 3 bacterium, assembly GCA_903889895.1. GTDB lineage: Bacteria > Verrucomicrobiota > Verrucomicrobiia > Limisphaerales > UBA11358 > UBA11358. Next base: position 7,614 of record CAISYZ010000096.1, read on the forward strand.
CGGAGTGGCGTGGCAGATTCCTTTGCTGACGCTGCCCCAGTGCCGCTTTCTGCTCATGTCCGCCACCATGGGGGAAACTGCCGGCTTTGAAACCGAACTGACGCGGCTCACCAGCCGGCCGACCGTGGGCGTTACTTCCACCGATCGCCCCGTGCCCCTGAAGCACGAGTATTCGGAATTGCCGCTGGCCAAAACTTTGGAAAGCCTGGTGGCGGGCGGGCGGGCTCCGGTGTATGTGGTTCATTTCACCCAATTGGAAGCGGCGCAAAGCGCCCAGGATTTCACCAGCATCAACGTCTGCACGCGCGATGAAAAGGCCGCGCTCGCCAGCGCGCTGGAAGGCTTCAAATTCAGCAGCCCTTACGGGCCGGAGATAAAAAAATGGTTGCGGCATGGCATCGGGCTGCATCATGCCGGGCTGCTGCCAAAATATCGCGTGCTGGTGGAGCAGCTGGCGCAAAAGGGCTTGCTCAAGGTTATCTGCGGCACCGACACCTTGGGCGTGGGTGTGAATGTTCCCATCCGCACGGTGCTGTTCACCCGGCTCTGCAAGTTCGACGGCCAGAAGACGGTGATTTTGACCGCCCGGGATTTTCACCAGATCAGCGGGCGAGCTGGGCGAAAAGGGTTTGATGATCAGGGTTGGGTGGTGGCCCAGGCGCCGGAACACGTCATCGAAAATCTCAAGCTGGCGGAAAAATCCGCGCGGGACGGCAAGAAGACCGTGAAGCGGCAACCGCCGGAAAAGAATTTCGTGAACTGGGACAAAAACACTTATCTGCGCCTGATGGCCGCCGCGCCGGAACGATTGGTATCCCGGTTTCAAGTCTCGCACGGGATGTTGTTGAACGTGCTCAGCCGGAAAGGCGACGGTTGTCAGGCCATGCAGCAACTGGTTCACGATTGCCATGAAACGCCCCGGCAGAAACAAGCCCATGTCAAGCGGGCCTGGCAGTTGTTCCGCTCGCTGGTGGAGCGGAAGATCATCGAATTTATTCCCAAGACCGAAGAGGGTTCGTATCTGCGCGTGAACGTCGAGTTGCAGGAAGATTTTTCGATGGATCAGGTGCTGTCGCTTTATTTGCACGACACGCTGCCGTTGATGGATTCCCAGTCGCCGGACTATGCGCTGGTGTTGCTAACGTTGGTCGAATCCATCGTGGAAGACCCTGATATTATACTCCGCAAGCAACTCGACCGGGTGAAAGACCAGAAGATGGCTGAAATGAAAATGGAGGGCATTGAATACGACCAGCGGATGGAAGAACTCGAAAAGCTCGAATACCCCAAGCCCAACCGTGAATTTGTCTATTCCACCTTCAACGCCTTCGCGGACCGACATCCCTGGGTGGGCCAGGAAAACATCCGTCCCAAATCCATCGCCCGGGAGATGTTTGAGGCTTACCGCTCGTTTTCCGATTATATCCGCGACTATGAGTTGCAGCGTGCCGAAGGCGTGTTGCTGCGCTATTTGAACCGGGTATTCAAGGTGCTTTCCCAAACGGTGCCGGACGCGGCAAAAAATGATACCGTGCGGGAGATGGAAGTTTATCTGGGCGCGATGCTTCGGCAGATTGATTCCAGCCTGCTCGACGAATGGGAAAAAATGCGCGATCCGAATTATCAACGCGCGGAAACGAAGGAACTCCGCCCGCCCGGCGCAGAAGCGGCGGATCAGGACATCACGCGGGATACCAAACAGTTCACCGCCACGATTCGCAACCGCATCTTTGCCTTCCTGCGCGGACTGGTGATTGGAGATTGGGACGCGGCCATGGCCAACCTGTCTTCAGCCGAGGATGGCGATGGCCAACCTTGGACCCCGGCCAGATTGGAAACGGCGCTGGAGGCTTACCATGCCGACCACAAATTCATCTGTCTGGATCCCAATGCCAGGAATGCTCGGCACACCTACATCATCCCCGGCGAAGACCAGAAAACCTGGCGTGTCCAACAAATGCTGATCGATCCCGAGGAAAACAATGATTGGGTGGCGGAATTTGAGGTGGATTTGGCGGTGTCGCGCCAGCACGGCGAACCCGCTATAAAACTCCGGCGGATTGGAAGTTTAACCTAATCGAGCAATCATGAATACCTGTGAAGCGGTTAACGGACATTTGCTCATGGTCTGGGATATCGAAGAATTTCGGCTGAGCCGGTCGCCCGCTTCGCTTTTTTACCGCATTTGCAGCGGCAGGGGCGGTTGCTTGCATAACTTCTCAAATGGAGCCGGTTGTTCCTACGTTCGGGGCGGCGGTCATTGGCTTCATAAACGGAATTATGAACGTCCGCAGCGCGTTTATGACCGACTTGAACATGTTTATGCAGCACTTGAAAACGATTAAGTGTTACTGGAACGTGTTCCAGTGACACTGGTGAGCAATTCATCCGCACTGGAATGCTCGCCATTGGCATTGGAACACAATTCGGCCGAGCAGAAATTCTTCATCGATAATCTTGTTGGGCATCAAAGGGCTGTCGTCAGTCTGGCTGACATGCTTAAGTTGGATCCGTTGCGATCAGAGGGATTCAATTGGCTTTTCATTGTTTGTTGAGCGTGTTGAATTGGCAAATTTTGGAATATGTTTCGGCCAGCGGCTTCGGCGTGCGTGGAAGCTTTTCGTCGGAAAAATCCACGGCGAGCAGGCCAAATTTTTTTGTATAGCCAAACTGCCACTCGAAATTGTCCAGCAGCGACCAGTAAAAAAAACCGCGCACATCCACCCCGGCCTGGATGGCATGATGCAGCGCGGTGAGATTTTGCCCGAGGTCGTTCGCCCGGAAATTTTCATCCGTCGACGCCGAGCCGTGTTCGGTGATAAAAATCGGCAGGCGGAATTTTTGCCGGAGATAGTGGAGGATTTTTTCCAGGCCATCGGGATATCGCTCGACCATGTCGTCGCAAACAAAGCCGAAATCGTTCAGCGTTTTCACGGACGCGCCGCTCGCGGGAATCATCGCGCGGAAATGGTGGAAGCGCACGCGTCCGTAATAATTCAGTCCGATGAATGTTGAAGCGCGCCGCCGCCAGCCGCCGAGAAAAGCGTCGAGCACAAATTTGTTGAACGTATAATGGCAGCCATAGGCGGTCGCGCGGTCCCAGGGCGAAAATTTTTTGTGGGCGTGGAAAAAAGTCCAGTTCTTCGCGATGCCCACTTCCGGTTTGCGTCCAGCCATCACGCCTTCGCGGCGGATGACGCGGCTCGCCAGCACGTGCGCCCGCGCCATGTGCGCGATGACGCGGCGGAATTTTCCGAGCTGCCATTTTAGCTGCGGCGGAAAGCCGCCGAGCAGATACGCCACGCACGCGTAGGTGTCCGGCTCGTTGAACGTGTTCCACAGATAAACGCGTTCTTTCAACGCCGCGACGAGTTGGCGGACAAAATCCACAAATGCAGGAATCGTCGCTGCATTCGTCCAGCCGCCCGTCGCGTTGATCCACGGCGGATTGGAAAAATGATGCAGGACAACCATCGGCGTGATGCCGGCGGCGCGCAGCCGGTCGAGCAAATCAACATAGCGCGCCAGCTCGGTCTGGTTTAGCGGCGCGAATGGCGCGGATTGCAATCGTGACCATTCGATGCCAAAGCGGTAGGCGTTGGTGCCAAGCTTTTGCATCCACGCGATGTCTTCCGGATAGCGGTGGTAATGGTCGCATGCGATACGGCAATTGCTTCCGTCCTGTGCGGTGAAATTAGACCACTCATTTTCGATGTGGCCTTCCACCTGCGTCGGCGACGTGGCGGTGCCCCAAAGAAAACCCGGCGGAAATTTCAAGGTTTTGTCGCTGCTCATCGCGCAGAATGGACGGCGTGTTCAATGGCCTGAAACAATTTTGTCGGCGCACTTTCCAGCCACGCGCGAAATTTTTCCGTCGGCAAACGGTCGGGCAGTTCCGCGAGCCGGTCGAGGGTGAAACTTTTCTCCGCGATGCCGATGCCGAACTGCTGCGCGTCAATGGCATTGACCTGCTGCTCGACGTGGTTTTCCACGGGCACGAGAAACAGCGGCTTGCCAAGCCACGCGGCCTCGCTGACGGATTCGAAGCCAGCGGTGCAGACGACGTGGCGGCATTCGGCCATCATCTTCAAAAACTTCTCGCCGTCGAGTTTGTGAAAAGTCAGCGCAGCCGAATGGTGAAATTCTGCCGGCGCCCCGGGTTTGTCGTAGAAGCAGTGCAGCTTCGTCTGCGGATTTTTTGCGCTCCATGCAATAATCTGGTCGGCGTATCCGTGGTTCAGCAAATAGACGAGCGCGAAGTCGCCATTGGGATTGGTTGCGAGCGAGAATAGTTGTTTGCGCAATATCGGCGGGCCGACAAAAATTTTCTTCACAGGCAAATCCGGCGCGGCGTAAAGCGAGAGCGCCAGCTTGGTGGCCCGGGCGCCGAGCAGCCAGGTGTAAATCCTCATGCTGAACAACTGTTTCCACAACTGCGGCGTGCGGACGTAGCCGGGATGTTGAAACATGAACTGATGGCCGATGGCGACGACCGGCGGCCGTTTTTTTTGGGTGAGCGTGTAAAAGGCGGCAACCGGCTCGAAGAAATTAATAATCACGTCCGGTTGGGTCTCGCGAACGATGGCATCTAGCTGGCGGATGAGGCCGAAATATTTTGGCAGGCTGCCAAGGACGCCGAGCAGCGTGGCGGTGTTGCTGACGGCGCGGCTGTTTTTATATTTGAACTCCAGGGTCGGCAGCGGGCGGACGGGAATCTTCATCGCCGATGAAAAGTATTCCGGAATGGAGCGGTGCGCGCTCACGCCCAGCGTTACGGCGACGACCTGATGCCCCGCCGCTTCGGCCATTTCCTTGACGGCCATCGCCTGGGTCATGTGCCCCCGGCCCTCGCCCAGCACGCAGAACATTATTTTCATGGAAGTGGATGAGTTTGATTTTGCCGTCAAAATCTTCAATCAGCGCGGTGCAACTTTCCACCCAGTCGCCGCAGTTGAGATATTCGATGTCATTGATGGTTTTCATTTCTGCGCGGTGGATGTGCCCGCAGATGACGCCGTGGGTCTCATGGCTGCGCGCCATCGAAGCGAGCGTGTCCTCGTATTCGGTGACGTATTTGACGGCAGACTTGGCCTTGAATTTCAGATACGACGCTAGCGACCAGTAGCCGAAGCCAAGCGCACGGCGCAGGCGGTTGAAATACAAATTGAAATCGAGGATCCAGTTATAAAGGTGCGAGCCGAGTTTTTCCAGCAGATGATTGAAATGCGTCAGGCCGTCCGCCTGATGGCCGTGGATGACGAGATATTTCTTGCCGTCGGCGGCAGTGTGGATGGCCTGACGCGCGATGGTGACGCTGCCGAAGCGCATGCCCATGAACTGCTCAATGAATTCGTCGTGGTTGCCGGAAATGTAAATCACCTTGGTCTGCTTACGGCTTTTGCGAAGCAGTTTTTGGATGAGCGTGTTGTAGTCGTCGCGCCAGAACCAGCGGAACTTGAGTTCCCAACCGTCAATAAAATCACCGACAAGGTAAAGATATTTGCAATCTACGATCTTGAGAAAATCCAACAACTCCCCGACGCGCGCGTGTTTGGTGCCGAGGTGGATGTCGGAAATCCAGACCGAGCGGCAGACCAGCGGCTCGTCTTGGTTCAAATCCAAGTGTTGTTGGGCGGGAGTCGTCATCCGAATGCATCCGTAATCTGCCTTATTTCATTGGGCGAAGGCAACTGACTAATGCGACTGTCACCAGATATTCACCTGGGCGTCACCGGAATGAAACAATGCCAGCCTCAAATTGTTTGGGGCATCATTACGGCATTTATCCGGTGTTTCGAAAAGGGCCGCGTCACATTTTGGTGACAAGGTGCTTTTATTCGCCTGCCAACGGCAATCGAACGGCGAATCTGCTTGCAGACAAAGCCTTTTAACCATCCTGGCCCACTGGTCTGAAAAGTGTCTTGCCCTGTCTGCTTACTGGAGGTTGTTCTCGCCGGTGGAATCTATCATGGGCAGCGTTGAAGACAACTATTCGAACAATTTAAGGATCCAAAAAACAATTATGAACAACAAAACCAAAATAGGGCTGATTGTCACGCTGGCGGGCATTGCCAGCAATCTCACCGCTGGTGACTTCACCAGCTATGCAACCGGCGACGTGCTGATTTGTTTCCGCAGCGGCTCCGGTTATGACTTGGTGGTGGATGCGGGGCCGATTACCACCTTCACCGGCTATGCGGCTAATTCCCGTCATACCATCACCCAGTTTAATTCCACCCAGTTGTCGGATCTCGGTTTCCAAACCAGCACGTTCAACTGGTCAGCTTTCACTTACTTGGCCAACAACACCCTGTATCTGACCAAGGCCAATAACAATACTGCGGTTTACACCCAGACCACTCCCGCTAATGACGGAAGCTCCAGCCAGCAAGGTTTGGCGGCTTCGCACATGTCCTCCATCGTTGCGGGAACGGCCAATTTTATTCCCGGCGGCCCGGCCCACAGCGGTTCTCCTTACAGCGACAGCACGGCCACGGCGGTGGTTGAAGATGACAGCAGCTCCGGTAGTGGGAACTACACTTCCGGTGGTGTGAGTTATCACGATGGTATCTTTGGCAGCCGTGGTTCTGCCACCTTCGGGGCGTCCGTTTCTTTCAGCCCGGAATACACGGTGCCGGCGCATTTCGTGCTCGGCGGCAAGGCGGTGCGCTCGGACTTTTACCAGTTGATCCCCGCTTCCTATGGGCTGGCCACCATGATTGGCTATTTCGAGTTGAGCACCAATGGCACGATGACTTACGTTGCCCAACCCACCGCGATTCCCGTCATTCAGAACGGCACGTTTGCCCGCAATGGCAACGTCAACACGTTCACCTATGACACCGGGCTTTACGGCACCTATACCTTGCGCGGCACCAACGCCCTGGGCCTGGCCACCTCGCCGACCAACTGGCCGGCCATCACCACCCTCTCCACCGGGGATAATAATGACCATACCGGCACGGATACCACCACTGACGCGAACCGTTTTTACAGCATCACCGCCCAATAATCCTGAAGCATAAAAAAACAATTTAACCTCAATATCAACCAATACAAATAAACAAAAAATGAAAACTAAATCGCTCCTCACGCTGGCAGTTTGCCTTGCCAGTGCCACCTCGCTCATGGCATCCACCGTGGAAGTTTTTATCACGGGTGCGACCGCCTTTCGTGCCAACATTTTCACCGCTTGTTGCCGCCTTTACAGTGGTAGCACCCCGGCGAATATCTATTTTGGTGACGCCTCGCACGCTGGTGATGCCAACTACAACAACAGCACGGCGCAATGGTGCATGACCGGCACGCCGGTCACGGGTTTGACCAACGTCGGCACCGCCAACACCTTGGTGATTCATGGCACGTTCACTGGCTCTTTGCAGGGTCTCCGCGCCATTGAAACCAAAGAAGGTCTGCAATTCGCCCAGCCGAGCGGCACCTTTGTGAGCAACAGCATCACGGCCAACGGCACGCCCGTTGCCGGCGTTCCGCTTAACACCGCCAATGCTTATGTCACCAACAGCGCGACCATCGCCTTCTCGGATTCCGACAGCGCAGCAACCACCTGGCCGGTTGCCAACTACGCGAATCTGCTTCAGGAAGACGTGGCGATTGTGCCCTTCGTGCTTGTGAAGTCGGTCGGCGGCGGTGCCGCGGCCGCGGCGCTTGCCAACATCGGCAATGTCACCTCGGACCAGTTATACTTCGGCATCACGAAAGGCTTCATCCCGCTCTCCAGCTGGACCTACAATGTCGCAGACACCAACTCCCCGATCTATTTGTTGGAACGCACCTCGGATTCCGGCACGCGCCGCAATGAGACCGCCTATTCCTACCTCGAACAGGGTGATACCGTCGTGACCTACCTGTATGACTATACCAACAACGTCTGGTATGCGAGTGCCAGCACCAACCAGTCCACCTGGCCCATCAACGGCACCCAGCCTGGCATCATCGGTTCGGAAGGTCCCGGCGTGAACAACGACAACCTCCTCTGGACCTCCGGTTACATCGGTGGCGGCGACATCAAGAACTCGCTGAACAAGACCGGCACCGCCAATGCCGCCCTCGCTTGGCTCTCCATGTCCGACTCCAAAGGTGTTGGCTCGAGCAACTGGGCAACCGTGGTTTCCTTCAACGGCGTCTGGCCCACGGCGGCGGGCGCTCTTATCCATGGCAACACCGGCACCAATGACTTCTCACCTGTCACCTCCGGTCAGTATCCGGTGTGGGGCAAGGAAGTCCTCGTGCATCTCGTGGATCCGAACGTTCCGGGTGACCAGCACATTTCCAAGACCGCGCTGGGCAATCAGACCTCGCCCGGCAGCTTCCTGGGCGTGTTCAATGCGCAGACCTTGGTTTCGACCAACCTCGCTGGCGTCCCGCTCACGGGCAGCATCGAGAACGAGATTCAGTTGAGCAAGACTGCCTCCGGCGGTGCCACGGCCATCCGCTTGAGTGACATGACCGCCAACCGCAGTTACGTCGGCGGCCCGCTCGCTCCGTTCTGATATCGGTCGATTTAGTTCCACCCCGGTGCCGAACCACGGCACCGGGGTTTTCCTTTAAGTCCGGAATGACTGGACGGGGTCGCTATAATCTGTTTAATTCAAACTGCTATGAATACATCACTGGTGAAATCGGTGCCGCCGGGTGATTTTGCGGAGATCAGCGTGCTGAAGCGTGGCTGGGAAAACGAATTTAGTGCGCTACTCAGCCAGAACCGGCCCATCAAGTTTGACATGTATCCCCAGCCCGCCATCCCAGCGGAATTCCAGACCCGGCTCCGGCAGCAGGGCTATTCCGCCCTCGTTCCCGAAAACGACCGGTGGCAGCATTTCCTCGTGCCCAACCCGCTTCCGACCGGGGCAAAGTGATTTCGCGAAGTCTGTGAAATTATAAAAATCGATTTGTTGCCGGAATGTCACGGCACCGTCTTCTGTTTGCGACATCCTTTTGGCCAAATCACACGGTTGTAAGTTTGTCTGTCCTCCCACCGCAGCCGCGTGACCCGCAGCTGCCCTCACGACCCGCGCCGGCCCGCTCGCCGGTGCGGGTTTTCTTTTATCCGCCCTGCCCGTGCAGCCATCAGCCGGGCGAAGGCGGATTGTTGCCAGCTTGTAACTTCTGGTTTTGGCAACCACAGGTAGAATCAACGCGTGGAGATAACCAAGTGAAACTCCGCTTTTCTATTTAAGATTATGCCTGTGCCCTTGATTGTGCGTGAAGTCACGCTGTCGCCTCAAAACCCGCCCCACCGGCAGGTGGTGTTGCTGCATGGCCAACTGCCGGGGCGCGAAGCGCCGGTCATCTGGAGCCATTCCTACGAGCAGGCCATGGACTATATCGAAGGCCGGCTCTTCAGCTATTTTGTGCAAGTGGACGGACGGGCCGTGCCCCTGGTCGTGGCGGAGAACGCCGACGGCGAAAAATTTCTCAAGACCCGCGCCGATGGCGACCAGCCGGATGCCCTGCTCGCCTTGCCCGCCTTGACCTCCAAAACCGCCGACTAAAACCATGGCCAAGCACCGCATTTCCCCGGAGGCCAGCCAAATTTCCATTATGGTGGAGCACAGCCGCGAGGGGCGGTTTGTCCGCGCCTTCTGTCCGCTCTGCGACCAGGTCGAGGAAACTCCCGCCTTTGACCAGGATCATGCCGCAGCCGCGGTCACCAGCATCGCCATCATCCGGCAGCATCTTCGGGGCAAACACTGCGTGGCCACCCCGGCGGTGAAAATCACCCTCCACTTGCAGCGCAGGGAAAACCCGGCCTCACCCGGCCGAATCTCTTTGTAGCTATTTTAAGGTTCCATTTGAGTTGCCTCTGCGCCCAACTGAACCGAGGATAATTCCATGAAAAATATTTGGCCCGCTGTCGCCGTGTTCGCCGTGTCCATCGCCAGCCTTTCGCTGGGGAACATCCTGCTCAAGCAGGGCATGGATCGTTACGCGGAAATGGCTGCTGGCGGCGTGGGCGGCTGGCCGGCCTGGCTCAAAGTGCCGCAACTGTCGGCCGGCGTGGTGTTGATGCTGGTGCAATTCGGCTGCACCCTCACGCTTTTCAAATGGGGCTGGGACGCCACGGTGGTGATTCCGGTCATGGGTTTGAGCTATGTGGCAATGGGCTTTCTGGGGCGCTGGCTGCTCGGCGAACCGGTGAACGCCATGCGCTGGCTGGGGATTTGTCTCATCATCCTGGGCGTGTTTTTTGTGGCGCGCTCCGGCGCGGTCACGAATTTGCCCGGCTCAAGCCGCTGAAAAGGCTTCGGGAGTGGTGGGAAAAATTACTTCTCCTTGAGGTATTTTTTCACCTTGTCGAGTGACTCTTGTAACGCGGAGTCGCCGGGAGCCAATTCCAAGGCTTTGGTGTAATCGGCCTCCGCGCTTTGGTAAGCGTGTTTTCGTTGCTCAATGATGCCGCGATTCCGGTAGGATTCCGCGTTGGCCGGATTGAGTTCTATGGCCTGGTTCAAGTCGGCGAGCGCTCCGTCGGCATCATCTTTCAGCCATTTGTCCCGGGCATGAGCACAATAAATCTGGGACAATCCCAAATTGATTTGGGCCGTTTGACCGTCGCCCGGCTGGAGTGCCTTGGCCTGGTTGAAATCGGCCAGGGCTCCGTCCAAGTCGTGCCGGGCAATTCGGGCCAGAGCACGATTAACCAGGGCTCTGACATTGGCGGGATCCAGTTCAATGGCCTGGCTGTAGTCAGCCAGCCCGCTTTCAGTTTCACCTTGGGCGGTCTTAATAATACCGCGCAGACAAAACGCGTTGGCGTTGGTCGGCTGGAGCTCGATGATTTTGGAGAAGTCAGCCAAGGCGCCGTCCCAATTGTCTTTGGTTTGGGTGGATTTGGCATCGGCTTGGTCGAGCCGGCCCTGGAGATAGCGGAGGTAGCCACGGCTAAAGTAGGCTTCGGTCAGGCCGGGATTGATCTCGATGGCCTTGCTGTAATCAGCCAGGGCGGATTCCAGCTTGGCCACCGCCTCGGCGCTCACCAACGGCGTCTCCCAACTGTCAACCAGTCCGTCCGCCTGGCACTTGGCGTTCGCGCGATTTAGATAGGCCTGCCAGAAATCGGGTTTCAACTCGATGGTCTGGTTGTAATCGGCGATGGCCCCCGCTGCATCACCTTTGGCGGCCTTCGCGTTGCCCCGGTTGAGGTAGTAATTTGGATGGTCCGCCCGCAATTCGATGGCTTTGTTATAATCGGCAATCGCGCCATCCAAGTCCTGCTTGGCCTTTTTCGCCATGCCGCGATCGTAATACGCCACAAACGAGGCCGGGTTCTGTTCAATGGCCTTGGTGTAATTGGTGATTGCGCCGTCCCAATCATGTTGCTGATAGCTCGCCGTGCCCTCCGCCACAAAATCGCCCCAGACCCGCAACCCGGCGAGCGGCATCAACAATAACCAGCAGAGCATTCGCTTCATGGAATTGAATTTATACCCTACCCGGTGCGGCGCGTCCGCAATTTTTTCCAACATGGAAAGCGACAAAACAAAACCCCCGTCCGTGGCCGGGCGGGGGGCGCGATTACCGTTGGTTTAGGCTGGCACCGTGACGCTGACGGGCTTGCTCCAGAGGCCCACTTGCACGTCGCCGAGCCGGTAGATGGCCTTGTAGTTTCACCTCGCCAGCCCGCTTGCCGGTGCGGGTTTTCTGCTGGGTGAGCGAATTGGTTGCGCGAAAAGGAACGAAAAATTGACAGCTAATTGCTGCTTAATATGTTTTCGATAATTCAGTGCCAAGCTGGCGCAAAATTTTGAAAATTTACTACCGTTAAAGTATCTTTTTAAAAGAAATTTGAACATTTTCGTTTCAAAACTGAACAGTTTCAATCCAGCGCTGAACAGTTCTCTGCGTTCCCTGAACAGTTTTCAACATAAAATGAATAGTTACCTTCGGGCGCGGAACACTTTCTTTGGTGGAATTACGCCTTTGCCGCATTTTTAGTCCACCCGTCTCCCGCAAAAGAGGAAGGAGCTGGAGTCCGGCAGAAACTTCATTTCCCCGTTTGCCCAGCTTAGGCCGGGTGCCCGCGCGTCAGTGCGCGATTTGCAGATCCTTGGAAAAATCGTCCTCGGAAAATTCCAGCGAGCGCGCGGCCGTGTATTCATCCACGAAGGTCACGTCCACCGGCTCAAATTTTTCAATCAACTCGTCCATCTCCGTGGTCAGGATGGTGTCCGCCACCTTCACCTCCACGGCGATGCCCCGGCGCACGGAGCGAAAGACGGCCAGGCCCGGTTGCAGGCGGACGAGGTTCTCCACGCACCCGCAAAAATCCGCAAACGCATCGGCAAACGCGGCCGAGTGTTGCCAGACCCAGGCTTTGGACTCGCAAACCCGTTTCACCGCCAGATACATGGCCAGCCGGCCTTGAATGGAATTCTCCATGCCAACATCTTAAAACGTCCTGCTCCCTCGACCAGCGACGATTGGGTGAAAACCCGGTGTCGTTCGCGTGAAGCCGGCTGGAAGCGGGTGGCACTTTCCGGACAGCTGGCACCTGCCGATGTTCGCTAAATTGTAACCTGCCTGAAACCTGACGGGCACATGGCTGCGACATCATCCCCGCCTCAGATGGCCAACGAACGACACCTCATCCTGCAGGAGATCACCCTCCTGCCGTCCGGCGAATGGACCCCCCCCACACCGGGGTGGACCATCGTGCGCGTGGCCGAGGGCATGGGCTACTGGCTGCAGGGCGGCGGCGCGCGCGAGTTGAATGCGGGCGACGGCTTTGCCGCCACGGAGTCGGGCCGGCTGGTGATTCGGGCCAGCCAGTTGGGCCAGTTGAAGTTGCAATATTTCTGCGTGCAGCCGGAACTGCTCAACGGCCTCATCACCGTCGCCGAGGGCCATCAGTTGACCGAGGTCGGCAAGAATGCCACCACCCGTGCCATAGCCTTCGGGGCCAACGACCCGGTGGGACAGAAATTTTCCCGGCTCGCCGCGCAGCCGCAGCGCGAGAATCTGGCGATACGCTCGGCGCTGTTGCAGCTCTGGTCGCAGGCCATTGCCGGCGTGCTGGCCGCCGCCCCGGTGGAGGAGAATAACCACAAGCTGCATGAACGTTTCTGCCATCTCCTCGCGCAGATGCCGGACGCGGAGTTCGCCACGCGCTCGCTCACGGAACTGGCGGCGCAATTGAATTGCAGCGAGCGGCATTTCAGCCGGCTGTTCCGCGCGGAGTTCGGCGTGCCGCTGCGTAAGCGCCAGACGGAGCTGCGCCTGCAACGCGCGCGGCAGTTGCTCGCAGACGCCAACGCCAAGATCATCAATGTCGCTTACGAAAGCGGCTACCGGCACCTCGGCCTCTTCAACGCGATGTTCAAAAAACGTTTCGGCGTCACGCCCAGCGAATGGCGCCAGCAAAATCTTTCCGGGTCGCCGAAGAATACCTTCAAGCGCTCCGGCACCGCGCTGGTCGCGTGGCTGATGTTGTTGTCGGTGTGTATCGCGCCGCACCTGTCGGCCACGCCCGCGGCCACCAATGCCGCGCCGAAGTTCAAGGTGGAAAAATATCTCGTGTCCGGCAACAGCGTGCTCGCGCCGGCGGCCATGGGCGAGGCGTTCAAGGGCGCGCCGCAGGCGTTTGGCACCAACGTGACGTTCCCCGACATCCGCGCCGCGCTGGGCGAATTGCAGATGGCGTATCGCGAGCGGGGTTATGTGACGGTGTCCGTGGGGCTGCCGCCGCAGAAGCTCACCAACGCCACGGTCAAGGTCAAGGTCACCGAGGGCCGGCTCAGCGCCATCAGCGTCAAGGGCAACGGCTGGTTCAGCACGCCGAACGTGCTGCGCGCGTTGCCGAGCTTGCACACGAACATGCTGTTGAACTCGCACGTTTTTCAGCGCGAGCTGGACCTTGCGAACGCGAACCGCAACCGGCAGATTTACCCCGTCATCGGCCCCGGCCCGGAACCGGGCACCAGCGAGCTGACGCTCAAGGTGAAGGACCGGTTTCCACTGCATGGCCGGTTGGAAGTCAACAACCAGGCCACGCCCGGCACGCCGGAATATCGCGTCAACGCCAGCGCGCAATATGACAATCTCTGGAATCTCGAACACCAGATCGGCTTGAACTATTCGTTTTCCGATCTGTATTACAAAGGTCACACGGAAGGCGATTTCTGGCCGTTGGATTTGCCTCAGGTGGCGAACTATAGCGGCTATTACCGGCTGCCGCTCGGACCGCCGGTTTCCGTGCAGTCGCAGATCGACGACAGTGGCGGCAGTTTTGGTTATAGCGAAATCACGCATCAATTTAAGCTGCCGCCGCCGACCGGCCGGCCGGAGCTGACGCTCTATGCCAATCGCACGACCACCGATACGGGCGTGGTATATGCCCAGCGCACGAACATCGTCAGCACGCCACTGCTGTCCATCGACCGGCAGGACACGGGCGACAATCTTTCGTTGAACGAGGGGTTTGGTGCCAAGCTGTCGCTGCCATTGCCGACGCTGGGTAACCTGGCCTCCACGCTCTTGGCGGGCATTGATTTTAAGCGCTATCAAAACGCGAGCTTCAACACGAATAACTTTTTCGCCACGACCTACATCACCAATAGCGACGGCTCGGTGCAGACTATTTCCTCCAGCGTGGCGTCGCCCCAGAAGACGCGTTTCACCGAGGTGGATTATTTTCCAATCAATCTCGGCTTGATTAGTTCGCTGCCGGATCCGTGGGGCGGGACGACCTTTAACGTCCAGGCGAATTATAACCTGGGCATCAGCGGTGGGCACTTCGGCGGCGTGCCCGTGCAGGTGGGCACCGGCACGAACGCTGTCGCCGCCGTGTCGCCGGGCGTCGCCTATTCCACCAACGCGGTCAGGAATTATTTCACGGTCACCGGCGGCGCAACGCGCGAGCAGCGGATTTACAAAGACTGGACGGTGCTGTTGCGCGCGGACGGCCAGTGGACGGATCGTCCGCTGTTCAGCAACGAACAGTTTGCCATGGGCGGCGTCGCCGGTGTGCGCGGCTATACCGACGGCCTGGTTTACGGCGACACCGGCTGGCGCGTTTCCGTCGAACCGCGCACACCGCTGGTCAACATTGGCATGGTGGATTGCGACGTGCCCTTCTGGGTGCGCGCCTCAGTCTTTCTGGATTTTGGTCAGGTTTCGCTGCTGAACGGCTACTACCAAAAATCGGTCGTGCCGGCGGAAGGTCCGACCATCGGGCGCACGCCGGGCAATCCGAGCCGGCTGGAATTTTGCGGCACCGGCTGGAGCCTGACCGGCAATATTGGCAACCATATGGATGCACGCCTGACGATGGGCTTTCCGCTCATCAATAACGGCAACCTGCCTAACTGGAGCCCGCTTTATTACATGCACATTTATTTCGTCGTCGGCGCCCAATTCTAAACGGTTATGAAAACAAAAATATTTCCCAGTTCCTTTGGAAAAATTTTCCGCCGCGACACGCTCCTGCGCCGCGCGGTCGCGATGGGCGCGGGGTTTGGCTTCACGCTGAACGTGCTCGCCAATCCGTTTGGCATGACCGTCCAAAGCGGCAGCGCCTCGCTCTCGGCCAGCGGCTCCCAACTCAACATCACCGCCGCGAACAACACGATCTTGAACTGGCAGAGCTTTAACATCGCTTCCGGCGAGACCACCACCTTCATCCAGCCTTCTGCCGGCTCCATCGTCTGGAACCAAATCGGCGGCGCGAGCGCGTCGCAGATTTACGGCAGCCTGCAGGCGAACGGCGTTGTCATTTTGCTGAATTCCTCCGGCTTTTATTTTGGTCCGAACTCGTTCGTCAGCGCCGCCGGTCTGGTGGTTTCCACGGCGAACTGCCTGCCGCCGCAGAATGCCGGCGGCGCGTGGGAGTTCAACGGCCCGCCGCCGCTCGCGAGCATCGTGAACTACGGCTCGATCAAAGTCGGCAATGGTGGCAGCGTCTATCTCATCGCCGACCAGGTGCAAAATTACGGCAGCATCACCGCGCCCGGCGGCAGCATCGGTCTGGCGGCGGGCCAGACCGTGACGTTGAGCGAGCGGCCTGACGGCCGCGGCATGAGCATGAACGTCACCTTGCCGCAAGGCTCGGTGGACAATTACGGCAACCTCGTCGCTGACGCCGGCACCATCGCGTTGAATGCTGCCGTAGTGAATCAAAACGGACTGATCCAGGCCAACTCCGTGCAAAATCAAAATGGCACGATCGAATTGGTCGCATCCGACACGGTGAATCTCGGCGCAAATTCGCAAATCCTCGCGCAGGGCGATGCTTCCACCGGTGGCAGTGCCGGTGGCAACGTGACGATTCAGGCGGGCAACACGTTCAGCGACACGGCGGGCAGCGCGATTTCCACCGCCGGCGGCGCGAACGGCGGCAACGGCGGTAATCTTGAAATCAGCGCGCCAAACGTCGCCTCGCTAAATTCGGCAATGGACGCCACGGCGCAATCAGGCTGGACCGGCGGCACGTTTTTCCTCGACCCGGTGAATATCACGCTCGGCATGAATTCCAGCGGTGGCAAAATCAATGTCAACACCGCGTTCGCCGGGTTTTCCAGCATCCAGTTGCAGGCGAGTGGAAATATCACCGTCGCCAACGGCACGCAGTGGAATTTAAGCAGCAGCACCGGCCAGTCAGCCGGCCAGCTGACCTTGCAGGCTGGTGGTAACATTACTGTAGGCACCGGGGCCGACATTTTGGATGCGAATAACTGGTCGGTGTCGCTCGCCGCCGGATATAATTTTGTCAACCACACCTGCACGACCGGCGCAGGCAGTATCGTGTTTAATGCCAGCAGCGGGATTCAACTTGGATCGGGCAACATCAGCCTCCAGACGGGCAGTGCCATTCAACTTGGTTCCAGCAGTATTATTAGCACCGCCGGCAATGTTTCATGGCTGGCTGGTGGGGACATAACTTTTGGTGACGGCTCCAGCATTGCCACCACCGGTCAAGGCAGCGTGACGCTGGATGCAGGCTATAACTTTGGGAACAGCGCAGTCACCACTGGCGGCAACAAAATTGGATCCGCATATTACGGCAACATTTATTTAAACGGTGGAGCCAGCGGGACGGTCGGTGGTTTCATTACGACGGCAGGCGGGAATGTCAATCTCAACGCGGGGATGGGCATTTCGAGCGGTTCCGGTTCGGTCAACACGTCCGGCGGCAATGTTTCATGGCTGGCTGGCGGAGACATTACCTTTGGCGACGGCTCTGGCATTTCCACCACGGGTCAAGGCAGTGTGACGCTCGATGCCGGTTACAACTTTTTGAATAACACAGTAATTTCCGGCGGCAATAAATTGGGGACGACATATTTTGGGAATATTTATTTGAATGACGGCAGTGGTGGAACCGGTGGTGGTTCCATCACAACCATGGGTGGTGGTATCAATTTGACCGCCGGTCAAAGCATTTTGGTCGGTTCGGGTTCGGTCACTACCTGGGGCGGCGGCAGCATTTTCGCCCACGCCTTGTCCGGCGACATCGACTGCGGCTCGGACGCGCAGGGCTATTATTTCGTGCCGGGAGCCACATCAATCGGATCTGCTTACAACTTGAGCCAAGGTCTTGGCGGCATCAGCACGGCGGCGGGCGGCAATGTCACTCTTATTGCCGGCGGCAATGTGACCAGTGTTTTACCGGGAAAAAACGGTTATTATTATGACGGTAATTTTAATTCTGCGCAGAATAGTGGCTACACTACGGCCGGTTGCGGTGCCTATGGCAAACAGGCGGGCAACTTGACCATCATTGCCGGCGGCGACGTGACGGGAAATTATCTGGTAGCTAACGGTATCGGCAGCATCTATGCCGGCGTGTTGATGGATGCCAATGGCAATCCGATTTCAAATGGTTCCGGCGGCTATGCCCTCGGCACCACCGGCAGCGCGGGCGACAACCAGTTGATTCCTAATTTGGCACTGAATCTCATCAGCGGCGGTTGGAATGTCACGGCAGCGCAGAACATTTGTCTGCAGGAAGTCCGCAACCCGAACGGCGTCTTCAACACCGTCGGCTCGGGGGGGGTAACGCATTTGTTCGATTATGCCGCCGGCGACTATGTCCATCTCACGGCCGGCAACTTTGTGCAGCTCGGCGCATCATCCACCGTGCTGCCGCGCATGCTTAATTCCCTAAAAGTGCCGTTTATTTACCCCGGCATCCTCACCGTCAACGCCGGCGCCGGCGGCGTGATTCTGAAGGGCGATTCGACTTACAACCAGTTGATATTGTTCCCTTCACCGCAGGGCAGCCTCATCATCAACACCACTGACGGCGGTTCATTATCTAGCAGTCTGCCCAACATCAACGGTGCCCCGCAGCTTTTTGATATTGTTGTTTCCGACAGCGGCAGCCAGCAATTAACCGCCTCCGATCCGTCCGCCTTCGACGAGCACGCCGACACGCCCATCCACCTTGGCAATCCCACGCCGGTTGAGTTGAATATTTCAGGCGACATGAATCTGGTGACGCTGGTTTCACCGGAAGCGGCACAAATCAATGTCGTCGGCAACATGAACAACTGCGGCTTCGAGGGCATGAATTTGAATGGCTCCGACATCACCAGCATCACGGTCGGTTTGAGTGCCAAGCAAAAGATGGAAGGCCTGGGCATCCTGAACCCGGCCTCCGACGGTGGCCTCACCATCGGCGGCAACATTTACAATCGCGGGGCATTTACTGAAGTGAACTTGAGCACGGTTACCGGCTCCAGCCCGCCCGACTTGTCCGTGTTGAACAATGCCTCGGGCAGCCCGGTTTCGACCACGGAGCTGATGAACAGTTTTTCCTACAACAAAACCACGCATGTCCTCACCTATCAGGCCATTCCGGGCTATGACACTGCGACCGTGATGAACGAAATGGTGAGTCTGGGTGCGTTCAGCTCTGCGGATGCCGCCGCGATGCTGGCCGCTTACAACACGCTTGGTCCGGTGCCGTCCGGCAATCCCGGCTTCATCATCGGCGGCGGAGGTCAGTTTGACATCGTGGCGGCAAACATGGATCTCGGCACCACACCCGGCATCCAATCTCAGGGCGTTGGCTATTATCAATCCGCCAACGGCAACTACCCGCTCGCTAGTCTTTTCACCAAGGGGGCGGACATCAATGTCGTTTTGACCGGCAACCTCACCATGTATTCCAGTGCCATTGCTTCGCTGAACAGCGGCAACATTTCCATTTATACCGGCGGCTCCATCAGCGCCGGCTCGCCTGATTTTACAGTGAATTCCACTTCGGCGCGCGGCATCTTCACGGCGGGGCAGGGCAATGTCACTGTCATCGCGGATGGCGACATAAATATCAACGGCTCACGCATCGCCGCCTACGACGGTGGCAACGTCACCGTCGAGTCGCTCAACGGCAACATTGACGCCGGCAGCGGTGGTGATGGATTTGTGGTTGTTTATGATTATGTCGTTGATCCGGTCACGCGCCGGGTTACGTCGTATGCGCCCACCATTCCTGGCAGCGGCATTCTGGCCACCACCTTTCCGAATGACATTGGCCGAACGGTCGGCAACATTTTGGTCGAGACGCCCAATGGCGATATTAATGCCAGTTCTGGTGGCATCGTGCAGTTGCCACTCAATGGCGTGACGGGCGGAAGTTCGATTGTAGAAGTCCTCGCTGGCAGTCAGTTGCAAGACTCCGGCGGCAACCCGGTTTACGCGGCTGATATTTCTGCCGGCACGCCGGTGCAGATTTCCGCCGGGCGCAACATTAACGCGGACAATTCCGGCGTCATCGGCAACACCGTCAAGCTCGACGCCTCCGGCAACATCGTGGGCGTCATCTTTGCGCGCGACAATTTGGATTTGACCGCTGTGCAAAACGTCAATGTCACCGCGCTGGCCGAGGGCACTGTGAGTGCCAACGCTGGTGGCACCATTTCTGGCACCATCATCGGCGTCGGCGGTGTCAATGCCAGCGGCGGCAGCATTGATGCCAGCCTCGAATCGAATAACAGCGTTGCCGGTGATACCAGTGGTTCCAAAGGTCTTGGTCAGGGCACGGCAGCCAATGGCGTTAGCCAAGGTTTGGGCAACGACGACGTGGCGAAGGCCGCCACCAAGACCGGCAATGATTCAGAAGATGACTTACTAAAAAAGAAGAAAGGGATCGGCTTGGTGCAGAAGGTGAGTCGGGTGACGGTGTTGTTGCCGGGGAAAAAGGTGTCGGAGCGTGCTGGGGCGGGGCAGCCGATGTGAGTGTTGGTATGCAGCTTAAAATTTAAAACTAAAAA